>JAHEOI010000189.1 GCA_018610125.1 Verrucomicrobiota bacterium | reverse complement strand
CACCAGAGAGCGGTGCGCCTTCACTCCAGTGCTAGGACGTTTGCTGCATCACCCGGTCGTCCCTCGCCCAGGTCTTCCTCAAGGTCACCTCCGGATCTCCTCTCCGAGCTGGAGGCTCTCCAAGCCGGAAGCCAAGTTCCCAGGCAGCCCCCATTTGTCTTCGCCGTACTCCTTCGACCCCGGCCGGGCCTCCATGCCAGACCTCTTAAAGCATTTGATCGTTGTCGTCTTCCCGGCGCCATTGCGACCAAACAGCCCCTAGCATCGCCCGCGCCCCACCTCCATGCTGAGCTCGGCATAGGACGCTTTGACAGAGTCAGTCAAGCGTCAATAAGGAAAATTTTAAAGTGGGAGACGATTCGCCTGCGAAGGGAGCGAAAGGTGCAGATGGCCTCTGGGTCATTTTATGAACCAGCGGTCCTTTAGCTGGAAGTCGATTCCATTCGGATATTGCCTAACCAAGGAAGTGGCATTCTCCTTTTTGCTGTTCTTCAGCACGCTCAGCACCTTACACGGAAAACCACGATTGTAGCGGCGATTAACGAGATGAGGCAAGCGGTCCGCTCAGCAGAAACAATCGTGATTGAGGGATCTCACCCAGATCGTTTTGAGCGAAATAGCCTTCTCGTGCGCTCGGATTCCAACTATGAAGGAAATACGTCTCGTTGAAAGGCACCCACTCCACTGACCCATCGACATAGAGCTGATTGCTCCCTTCCGGCGTGTCCGAGCTAGGTCCCTGATGAGGCGGCATGTTTCCGTAAGCACTCGGCCGCCCTCCGCCCCAGATCTTATCGATCCGCATCGTGGCGTCTGCGGCCAGCACCCATCGTGGGCGGGCAGACCCGGCTTTCACAGGACTCCGCGCCTCGAAGCTGCCGACAGAGTTATGCCATTCTTCGATCCCTGCAAAATATTGATACCCAATAATCAACTGACTCGGATCAAAATCCCGCTCCCATTGCGGAAAGGAGGGACGATTCGGGTCCGTCCAGACCTTGGATTGCAGGCCGTTATCGGTAAAATAATCGTCTATTTCTTCCGGTAGCGGGTCGTTGAAGGCAATCTGGACCGAACCAAAGCGGCATGGCGGAAAAACATCGTCGTGATCATCGGCGTACATTTTCACTCCAACCCCGATTTGACGGAGATTATTTAAGCATTTTGTCCGCGTTGCTTGGACTTTCGCGCGCGATAATGCCGGCAGTAACATACTGGCAAGAATGGCGATGATCGCAATCACCACCAAAAGCTCGATTAATGTAAACGCCTTTCGCGTCGTCACAAACCTTCCTTGCGAGATCGCGCAAACGTCTCCTCTTCCCACGTTCGACAGTTTCATACAACAGGCCTGCTCTTAACGAGATTCTGTTTGTGCCTGACATTAAGCCAAGCTGCTCCGCTCAAGCGATGGCTCCCCATGCCCCTATTCGGGCAGGATCATTACATCATCAATGTACCAACCGGCTCCCCGCTCCGGACCAAACGAGTCGCTCTGAAGCAGGAATTCAAGGATAATTCGCTCGCCCAGCACGTTCTCTCCCAGGCTCAAGCTCCGTTCCCTCCACTCCTGCTGCGCTCCGGCCTCTTTCATGAGCTGTACTAAAGGCTCTCCATTCGGATCCGAAGCCGATTTCACGTTCACCGCAATAGAGTGGAACAGGTTTCCTTGGGTCGGGGGTTGGATGTCATGCCAATCCCGGAATTTGAGGGTCGCCGTTTCGACCCCGCTCAAGTCAATTTCCGGAGATCGAAGCCAAGCCTCTGCCGAGAGGGGATAGACATCGTCTAAAGTGGTTCCCCAAACGTTTTCCCCGCTGTAGGCCTGTTCCGGTCCCGCCTCCGGAGTGCCAAGCTCCCAACTGTTGTTCTGGCCACCGGTCGTCCAATTCTCAGCTCCCTCCTCGAAGTCGGACTCGAACAGAGCCGGGGGAGCCAGATTGATCACGCGGTAAAACTCATAATCCTTCGCCGGCATCGGAAATGTTGCCTGCAATGTATTCCCTTCCGGTTCGCTGAAGCTTGCATCAACCTTTGTCCAATCGGCCTCGGTTACACTCTCCTTGGCCTGAATCCGGTGCTCACGCTGCGGGTTCCTGCTCGCAATCTCCAGCTCGACATCACCCTGACCGGTCACACGTATGTCGGCAATCTGAAGCGGCGGCAAGGACTCTTCAATCGTAATGGCATTCAGAAAAACACCAAAGTTGCCATCAAAGCCTTGTCGAATCTCCAGCTCAAGCTCCCCATTACTATCGGATACGCCTGTAAAGCTAAGCCGATTGGCCTCATTGCTCGTCGGCAGGTTCGCTCCGTCAAAGGAGTAGCCTTCCCGAACCAGACTGCCGTTGACGAACCAGTCCGATACGCGCTCTCCGGTACTGCCCGTGTCGAAAGCCCACGCCGTCACCCGATAATGTTGATTCGGCTTTAGGAAGCGGAAGCGGGCCTGTAGCCCCTCGTCACCACTCTGAACGTTCGCAAAGACAAAGTCGCGCAGGAGCTCGGATTGTGTGAATTCGCCTTGATCGAGTGGCTCACCCCGCCGGCGGTCATCCATGCCGATCTGAGGGGTCGTACCCGATAACGTGAGCTCCACACCGTCAAAGACTTTCGTAACCGGCAGGGTTGTAATCCCGCCCTCGGTGCCGCCTTCGCTTTCCCCTTCGCCGACCTGAACGTCTCGTCCGCCAATCGCAAAGGATTCGAAGCCCTCTTGCGTAAACTCCGCATCGGTCATTCCGCGCTCATTGATATCGATGCTCAGCTCTTCCGGAGTAGGCGGACGCGACGAGATGGCGACTTCTGTGCCTTCACTGGTCACCGAGCCCTCGGCATTGCTCACCCGGACCTGATAAGTCCCGGCATCCCGCTCCTGCACATCCTCCAACACGAGAGTCTTGTCGGTCGCTCCGGGAATCTCTTCCCCATCCTGTAACCATTGAAACGTCAACGGACCGCTTCCGCTTACTTCGGCCTCAAGCCTTAGCGTGGCGCGTGTCAGCTCCTCTATTTGTGGGGGAATCGAGACAATTTCCGGAGCGGAGGGCTCGACCTCCAATGCAGGCGTTCCGTCGACCATCGATTGAATCTGCTCCTGCGTCAGCGGCTCGGTCCACAAACCGACATCATCGATCGCCCCTTCAAAGAAATTCGATGAATCGTCCCGTAAAATTGCGCCGATCGCGACCGCATCAAGCGTCAAGCGTCCGCGGCGATAGCCATAATCGGTGCCATCGAGCTCACCATCGATGTAAAGCCTGGCGGCGCCATTATTATCGACCCAAGCAATGTGGTGCCAATTCCCGTCGAAGACTGTCTGTTCCGAGGTGACATTATCCAACGGTACAATATTGCGTTGTCCCGGGACCGCATCATTCCGAATAAACACGTCCAGGGTCCCGCCTTCACCGGCGTCATTGGTTCCCAACGTAAAGAGGGGCGTATCACTGGTAGTCGAGCCCTCGGCAAACACGCGAGCGCCTTCCTGCCCCTCCGAGCCTCGTACCCACATGGTGACCGAGTAGCTTTGATCCCCATGGGTATAAATCGGCAAGCCCCCTTCCAGTTCCGGGATAAAGCTCAAGAATTCATCGTTTCCATTGAATTCGAACGCGCTCCCTACCCGGCCTTCAACAACGTTTTCGGGATCCATTTCGTTGAGGGTCATACCGAAGTCGTTCAATTCCTCGGGCGCCGTCCCGTTCGCCGAATCCAGCGGCCAGTTCGCCACCAGGCCGGCGTCGGTCCGATTCAGCCCCTCCACAGTCAATTCGGCCGACTCACTGACGAGCGTCTCCTGAGGGCCTTCGACCTCGACATGGTAACTTCCGGCGTCTTGCGGCTGTATGTCCGTCAGCGTGAGAGCTCTTCCAGTCGCTTCCGGAATCGCTTCGTCGTCGTGAAACCATTGAAATTCCAACGGGCCGGAGCCTCGAACCGCGACACGGAGCTCCGTTTCGGCTCCCGGGAGTGTCGAGACATCCTTGGGCTGCGAGGTAATCTCCGGCGCCGGAAGCTCCCCTCCGGGGGTCACCCGTAATGCATTCAGGAAAACCGCAAACGTCTGACTGGCATCATCCCGTCGTCCTTCGATCACAATTTCTCCTTCCGAGTCTGCCCAAGCGACAAACTCGAATTGGGAATCCAAATTGCTTGACGGCGAATCGGCTCCATTGAAGGTATAATCCTCTTTGACGAGGCCTCCATTCGCATACCAATCGGAGACTCTCGCGCCTGTGCTCGCGGTATCAAATGACCAAATCGTAATCGTGTAAGTTTGATTCGGCTCCAGTGAGTCAATGACGACATCAAGTCCTTGATTCCCCGAATCTTCGCGAGAGAAAACAAAATCCTGGAGCAATTGCGCTTGGGTGAAATCGCCTTCATTGGCCGGAGTCTCGCGATTCCGATCGTCGTATCCTACTCCGCCCGAGCCTGATAGCGTAATCCCTATATCGCCAAACTCCCGCGTCAATTCCGTATCCTGGATATCGGATCCCTCGATCACGAACGACTCGAAGCCTTCCTGCACCGTGTCCTCGCCCGTGGCTTCCCGATCGGTAAAATCGACCTTGACCTGCGGTCCGGAAACGGCTTCCACTGTCAGCTCGGCGACTTCACTCTCTACGGAGCTTACCGAGTTACTGACTTCAGCGTAATAATTCCCCTCATTATCGGCACTCACGTCATTGATCGTAAGCGTTGCGCTTGTGGCCCCGGCGATCGGCTCATCATCCTGAAACCATTGGATATCCAGAGGAGCGGTTCCGGTCGCCTCGATCTGGAACTGAACACTGCTTCCGGCGAAGGCCGTGACATCCTCCGGCTGAGCAAGAAATTCCGGAGGAACCGGCTCGATTTCCGGAGGTGAGGTCCCCTCCGCCAAGGCTTGGACCTGGCTTGCCGTCAACGGCGTATTCCAGAGGGCGACATCGTCGATCTGCCCTTCGAAAAAGTGAGACGGGTCGGCCCTTAGAATCCCACCGACCGAGGTCGTGTTCAATTCCTTTTCAACCCAATCGTAACTGAAATCGGTCTCGTCGAGCTCCCCGTCGATATAAAGGCGGGCGTCCCCCTCGTCATCCACCCACGCGATGTGGTGCCAGGTTTCATCAAACGCCATCCGAGTGGAGACCACATGCCCGGCACCGGGGCGCGTGTATATATCCACGGCGCCGTTGGCACCGCCGGAGTGCGTCCCAATGTTTAACAAAGGATTGCTGTCTGTCGTGGAGCCCTCCGAAAATACCCGTTGATCTTCCTGACCGCTCGGCCCATTTACCCACATCGTCACAGAATAACTCCCTTGCTCATGAATCGGCAGTAGCGCGTCCTCACCCTCGTGAGTGATCGTCAGGATTTCGTCTTCCCCATTAAATTCCAAAGCCTGGCCATCCTGGCCGGACGTCAAGTTGGAAGCATCCATCTCGTTCAGAGTGAGATCGAAATTGCCCACCTCGTCCGGTGTGGTGCCATTTGCGGAATCCAACGGCCAATATGCCACCAGCCCCGCCTCATTCTGAGCGGTCGCATTGAAGGTCAACGCGGATGCCAAGGATAAGATCAAAAACGTCGCTCTCATCTTCATAAAATCGTCCAGGGATTTGTTCTGCGCCATTTAGCACCCGATCATGCGTGCTGTCAACCTAGGAAAACCGAGGAAAACCGAATGAGCTTATCATATTGTTGCATCGGGTGGGCCGAATCCGCTAAACTCGATCCATAACAATGTTACAAGAGCTTGGGTGAATTACGCTTGGCCGTGCAGCAACTTTTGCAAAAATTGATACAAGCGCTATAAAAACGGGAACTTCCAACGAGGCGTTGCCTCGAACCCGCCAAGGCGCCGACCTTTAATCAAACTTAACGACACATGACACGCAATCAGCTACTTTTGGGCGCCATTGCCGTCCTAATCCTGGCCATCGCCGGGTATCGCATCACCCAATGGAGCCAGCAAGGCACTGGCCAGGCGGAATATGCCTATTGGTGCGAGGACGGCCATCTTCATACCAACCAAGAGATTGAAGCCGCCGGTTGGCAGGTCCATCCCCAAGGCACGAGCGACTCGGTCGTGGTCTGTATCGAAGAGGACTGCGACAAGAAAACCTTCCCCGCCACGGAGTGTCCCTGTGGCACGAAATACCTCCTTCACCGTATCCCGGACGGCAAATGTCCGCACTGTAATGAGGAGGCAAGCAAGCGGGCGGAGCAAGCGGGCGTATCCCTCATGCCGGAGAGCCTGCCCCAAGGCAGGAATCAATGTCCGGCGGCCGACGGTGATCGGTGCAAACGCCCCTGTAACCACAGCCTCACTCAGGAGGAATACAAGAAGGCTATGGAAGACAACTGATCTCTTGGAGGGGCATCCCAGACGAGCGTTCGCCACATCGGCCGGAACTGCTCAGTCTCAGCGTCGGACCCATCCCGGGCCTTCCACGTCTGAAACGCGTAGCCCCGCATGGCGGATTTGCTGGAGAGATTGAGCTGAGATATTTCCAGACGATCCCACTCTGGCCTGCCTGCCCGGCGTGCCGATTCGATTGTTGACCCGTCACCGCCAATGGAATAGCCTGCTGCCTGTGCAATTCAGGTCACGACGGTAAATGGTATCTACGTGTCGGCCTTGAATTGCCGGTGAGGCAGAGAAGCTATGAGTAATAAGCACAATGTTTAACAAGCTAATTTATACCGAACGCAAAGCAGTTCGGTTGGTGGGCATGGTGGTCGCAAGCAGTGTATTGGCCGGTACCGCGGTAGCCGAACCGCTTGAGATCACGATCGAAGGCAACGACCGAATGCAGTACGACACGAAACGGTTTGCAGTCGATCCGGGGCAGAAGGTCAAGCTGACGCTGAAGCATGTCGGGGAGATGCCGGTTGAAGCGATGGGTCACAACGTGGTCATCCTCGCCGACACCGAGGCCAATCCCATTTCGTTTGGTCAGCTTGTGCAGACCAAGGGTGGGAACCTGGACAATGGGTATCTGCCGAAGCCGGTTCGCGACCAGGTAATCGCCTTTACAGAGATGATCGGTGGCGGTGAAACCGCGACGGTCACCTTCACCGCGCCCGAGGAGCCGGGCGAATATCCCTATCTATGCACATTTCCCCTCCACGTCTCACAAATGACCGGTGTGATGAACGTCAAGGGAGAAGCGGTCGCAGCCCCCGAAACGAGAAAGGTCGACGGCACCGATAAGGTGTCGGAGGTGTTGCCGGACGAAAGTAACTTTCCGGACCCCTCGGAGTTGAATTTTGATCCCGACGCCGTCCCGGAGATGGCAGAAGGCTTTGAGGCCAAAATTTGGGTCCGTGAGCCGGTGTTGCTAAACCCATCGGCCCTGGCATTCGGCCGAAAAGGGCGTTTGTACGTCGGTGGCGGGCCGCAGTACCGCGATCCGAACAAGGATTCCCCCAAGGACTTCGTGTGGGTGATCGAGGATACGAATGACGATGGTGAGCCGGACAATATGAATCTATTCGCGACCGGGTTGAACTCGGTGCAGGGGCTGGCTTGGCGTGATAACGAGCTCTGGGTCGCGAACCCGCCGGACGTCACTGTCTTGCGCGATACCGACGGCGATCTGAAAGCAGACGAGTACGTCAAGGTTTACACCAACTTAGGCCACTTACGCCATGGCTTGCACGGCTTCAACTGGGCCCCGGACGGCCGCCTGTATATGAGTCAGGGCAACAGCGAGGTTCAGGACGGTGCGCCCAAGCCGTTCCGTGAGCTGCATCACATCGACAGCGATAATCCGGACAACCAACCCTTAAATAAGGTCTACAGCCCGCAGGCGTACGAGCCCGATTTCATCGACAACTGGCCCAGTGCGCCGCATGGCGGCTATCTTCGCGCCGATGCCAACGGCGAACACTTGGAGATCTTCGCCCGCGGCAATCGCAATCCGTGGGACATGACTTTTGACGCCGGGTTTAACTGGCTCGGGAACGATCAGGACCCCGGCGATGCGGGCGATAAACTGCTCATGGTCTTCGAAGGCGCCCATTACGGGATGGGCCATCCTCGAGGCAGCATATGGACCGGGGACAGCAATCCCGCGGTCGTGCCGCCTTCGTATCACTTCACTCGCTATCAGAAAAACTCACTGGTAGGTATCAAATATTATTTGCACGATCATTTTCCCAAAAACTATCGCGACGTATTCTTCATCAATGACTGGGTAAATCGGAACATCTATGTCTTTCGACCGAAATGGGACGGCGCCATGATGAAGGATGGTGGCGACCTGGAAGAGTTTGCCGATGGCGGCACGCATTCGGGCGGCGAGCTGCTATTCACCCCCGGGGAGGGCGATCCCCTCTTTCGTCCCACCGATATGGAAATCGGCCCGAGCGGGGCGATGTACGTCGCCAGCTGGGGCCCTCAGTATGGTTCGCGATGGGCACCGTACATCGGAGGGGACGCGGAT
>JAHEOI010000188.1 GCA_018610125.1 Verrucomicrobiota bacterium | reverse complement strand
GGGCGAAACGGTGGGCGTGCCGGTGGTGGCCAGCGGCGGTGCCGGCAAGCTCGACCATCTTGTGGAAGTGTTGAAGGAGGGTCAAGCCGACGCGGT
This sequence comes from Verrucomicrobiota bacterium, assembly GCA_018610125.1. Classification (GTDB taxonomy): domain Bacteria; phylum Verrucomicrobiota; class Verrucomicrobiia; order Limisphaerales; family JAHEOI01; genus JAHEOI01. The sequence continues at coordinate 8,597 of JAHEOI010000188.1, read as the reverse complement.
GCTGGCAGCCAGCATCTTTCATTACAAAGAGCACACAATTCCGGAAGTCAAGCAATACTTGGCCGATCACGGAATCCCGGTGCGGATCTAAGCGTAGGAGAGCCGAATGGACCAACTGTCTTCGGTCGGGAGCCATTATTTTCTAACGTTGCTCATCCTCGTTTTCTCTCGAGGAATGGACTTCTTGAGCACCTGGATCGCCACACCGACCCTGTCGCTCGAGGCGAATCCGATCGCCAAGCGGCTCGGCTGGAAGTTTGGTCTCATCCTCAATGCGGTCATCTGCTTCGCGGTTGCCTTGTGGCCGCTGCCGGCGATTGTCATTGCCACCACAAGCGTGCTGGTAGCGGCGCGCAACTTCCAGCATGCCTGGTTGATGCGATCATTGGGCGAATACCAATATCGGCAATGGATGGTCTTCCAAATGGCGCAGGCCAGTCTCGGACTTTACCTGTTTTGCCTGCTCGCCCAGGGCGTGCTGACCGCACTGGTCGGTATCACCGTCATGGTCTTCAGCCATCACGCGGTCACATTTGCTGTCGGCGTCGGGATTCTGACCTACAGCCTGGCGGCAACCTTCTATACCCTCCTCTCGCTCAGGAAAGTGCGCCAACGCCGGCAGGATCCCTACTATTGACAGGCAATCGCCCCGGGGTCAGCCCGCCCCCCGATGATGCAGAGAAAGTCGCTTACGCGGGCGCGCTTCGGAGAACAAACGCAACGGCAATTCGATTGGACAAGCAAGCTAGATTGGATGGAATCAGGATGACATATCCGACAAAAGACGAGTTTTTGGATTTGGCAAGGCACGGGAATCTCATTCCGGTAACGAAGCGGATTCTTGCCGATTATGAGACGCCGCTCTCGGCCTATCGAAAGATCCGTGGCAAAGGGGAGTCGTTCCTCTTCGAATCAGTCGAAGGGGGCGAGCATCTGGGCCGTTATTCGTTCGTCGGCTGCAGTCCTCGCGGGATCATTCGCCAATACGGCAGTCAAGTCGATTACATCGAAAATGGGAAGCTCGTCCAACAGTGGACCCTCTCGACTACGGGGGCATCTTCTCCTTCAAGCGTGGCCGATGGCTTGGAGGTGGTCGCACAGTTGATGGAACGTTACCGACCAGTCCGGCTTCCCGAATTGCCACGATTTACCGGGGGCGCGGTCGGATTCATCGGCTACGAGCTGATCCACGACATCGAGCCGGTGGTCGCCCGCCCTGAAGCGGACGAGCTACAAACACCGACACTTTACTTCTTAATCACGGATGAGCTTTTGATCTTTGACCGGGTTTCGCAGACGATTACGATCCTCGTCAATGCGCTCCTGGACGAATTTGAAAGGGCCGGGGAGGCTTACGACCATGCGGTCGAAGAGATCGAGCGTTTCCTCTCGCTTCTGGCCCGACCGTGTGAGCACGAAACAACGCTCGTGCCACAAGCCATCCCGGAGATCCAATTCGACTCGAACACGCCAAAGGAGCAGTTCCTGGAGAATGTGACACGGGCCAAGCGATACATTACCGGCGGCGATATTATCCAAGTCGTCGGGTCACAGCGGTTTTCGGCGCCGTTCCATTCCTCGCCGCTGATGCTTTACCGCGCAGCCCGTCATATCAATCCCTCGCCCTACATGTTTTTGCTCGAGCTGGAGGGCTTTTCATTGGTGGGAGCCTCACCCGAAATCCATGTCCGATGCGAAGAGCAACGCGTCGAGATTCGTCCGATTGCCGGAACGCGTCCGCGGGGTCGATCCCCACAGGAAGACCTGACCAACGAGAAAGCGCTGCTGGCCGATCCGAAAGAGCGGGCCGAGCATGTCATGCTTGTCGATCTCGCCCGCAACGATATCGGCCGGGTCTGCGAGTTCGGATCGATTACGGTTAAGGACCTCATGGTCATCGAGCGCTATAGCCACGTGATGCATATTGTCTCGCAAGTGGAAGGGCGGCTCGCCAAAGCAAAGGATGTGTATGACTTGATGCGAGCGACGTTTCCCGCCGGCACGGTCAGCGGCGCACCGAAAGTGCGCGCGATGCAGATCATCTCGGAATTGGAGCAGAGTCAGCGCGGACCCTACGCCGGCTGCGTCGGGTATTTCTCCTTTAGCGGCAATCTCGATTGCTGCATTACGATCCGCACCGCCATGGTCAAGGATGGTCATGCCTACGTTCAAGCGGGTGGCGGCTGGGTCTACGACTCGGTCCCTGAGAATGAATTCCAAGAAACGGTCAATAAGGCACGCGCCATGTTCAAGGCCGTCTCCTTGGCCGAGACCCTCGAGCACGAAACCTCCTCAATCGCCTGATCCAAGATGTTGACGCTGATCATTAGCACCCTAACCGCCTTACTGATCTCCTCGCTCTGTTCCTTGATGGAATCAGTGCTACTGAGCCTCAACACCTTCCGATTGGAAACATTAAAAGAGAAAGGGTATCGCTCGGCATCTGTATGGCTCACGATGAAGCGCGACATCGATCGCCCGATCGCCGCCATCCTCATCCTCAACACAGTCGCCCATACGGGCGGCGCAACCATCGCCGGCGGCGCCTTTGACCAGCTCTTCGGGACCGAATGGATCTGGCTATTCTCACTCATTTTCACGGTGGCGGTGCTGGTCGGAACCGAGATCCTGCCAAAAGTCATCGGGGTCAGTCACAACGAGCGGATTGCCGTCTGGCTGGGACCAATTCTGATCATGGTGACCCAGGTGCTGCGTCCGATCGTCTTTATCACCGAGCTCATTTCCAACCCGTTCAAGAAGAAGGAGTCGAACGATTTCAGCTCGGCCGACATCCAAACATTGGCCCGGATGGCACGGAGTCAAAATATTATCGGTGCCGTCCAGGAGAGTATTATCGTCAATGCCACCCACTTTCGCACAACTCCGATCGATTCCGTGATGATCCCGGTCGATCGCATTGTCTTTTTCTCCTTGCAACGTCCCATCGAGGCAAATGTCGATCTCGCACACCGCACACTGCATACTCGGTACCCCGTAAGTCGCACGCACCAATTGGACGACATTTACGGCTACGTCAACCTCAAGGAGATTGCCACGCTCGCCGATGACCCGAAACGACCGGATATCAAGCCTTTCATCCGGGCACTGCCAACAATGCGCAGCGGGACATCGCTTAATCGAGCGTTTCGCCTGCTTGCCGGTAAACATCGGCACATGGCTATCATCAAGGATCATGACGATCATGTCCTGGGACTCGTGACACTCGAAGACTTGATGGAAGAGGTGATGGGTGAGATCGAGGACGAGTTCGACGAAACCTCAAGCGAGATCATTCCGATGTCGAGCAAATCATGGAAGATCGGCGGAGCGACCCCGCTTGACGAGCTTGTTCGGCGTGTCCCGCTCGACATCCCGGAAGATCAGCAAGACCAAACCTTTGGCCAGTGGATCACCCAACAGCTAGGCCGTAAGCCCGCGGTGCACATCAGCTTCGTCTTCGGTCGTTACCAGATCACAATCCAGCAAATACGCCGCGGCAAGATCCATTACACCATCGTCGAAGCGATTGAGTAGCCCCTTTTTCCGGATGGTGACAATCGTGGCGTCAGCGTCAATCGCCTCGCTTGACTTCTTCCGAATAGAACATCCCGACCACGCGGGTGTTGTTATCCCCAAGGTTCGGAAAATCGCCGCCGGGATTCCCGTCATGATCTTTCATATTGCAGGTCATGACATAGCGTGAGAGATCGGGGATATAGCCGATATCGGCGTCTTGTATCCGATAATTGTCCCAATCATCTTCTTGGCCGGATCGAGGTTGAATGACCTTGCCCAAATACTCGAACGGCGAGTCGAGCTCCTTTGACTTCCAGCCGATCACTTTATAAGGGCTCCCCTTTGATTCGCGGTCGCAATAGATATAATACTCGCCGTTGATTTTGGCGATGGTGGGATCGCCCACGCCATAACGGCTGCCGTTGTCAGGGTTGGGATCGACGGCTTCCGTATCCTGCAGTTTCCAGTCACCCAAACCTGTGGGCGATGTGAAATGGGACAAGCTGGTTCCGTCGGGTCCGTGTGGAAAGTGGCCGTACTCGCCAAATATGTGAAAGACGCCGTCCTCGTAATAAACTCCCAAATCGCCACATTCGTCAGCGGGGAAACCGCCCGCACGGGTCCACTCGCCATCAGCCTCTTCCAGGGGGCCCGAATAGGTGTACACATTGCCCGCCTCGAAAATATAATACGTCCCATTCACTTGAACGCCATCATCATATTCGTAATGGCCCCCGATATTGTACTCATCCGAGACAAGCTCCCAGCTCGAGCTGCTCCACGAAAAATCGTCAGTCCGCCAAAGGTCGGCACCCGAGGGCTCGTGACTGACGATCAAATGATAGGGATACTCGAGATCCGTATCGACGAAAAGGATCGAGTCATGATTGTTACCATGCTTTGTGGTAAAAACAGGGTTGTCGACAGGACGACGCCAGTTTGTCCAGTCCGAGCTCACAGGGACCTGGACATGGTTTTCGGAAGGCTTCGTCTCCGAGCTTTCGTCTTCTTGGGCGGTCACCATCCCGGGAACCATCGTGAAGACTGGCACCGTCAAAAGGAACGCCAACTTGCCGATATGTTTGCTTAAGCTCATATATCCAATTCTCCAAAATCTGCTCGAATCGTAAAGTTCAATGGCGTTCGGAACGTACGGCCGATTCGGCAGCATGTGCCACGGCAGAGCGGGCGTAGCTTTCAGTCTGATAGGGACACCGTCCACAAACGGACGGCAGCGGAGTGCCGTCCCGCAAGAGCAATGGCAGACGCGGGCGGTCTGCGCCACCGCCCGTCCTAATCCGTTGCGAAACACAGGCCGAAAGCCTTGCGAAATTCCTTGTTTTTTTCTCGGACGGCGGTTATACTTTTTCTTCCGCGTCAGGGCATACCGGCACTCGTCTAAAACGCGGGGAGAATAACCTCAGAGCGACCTCTTTCCTTATGAAGACTGGTTTATTGAATCGAATGGTATGGGGAGCCATAAGCTTCGCGATCTTGGCGGGCTGGGGGATATCTCCGGGCGTCGGCGCGAGCATTGGAGAAGAAAAGGCGATACCCAGGCATCTTCAGCCCGGCGACGAATTGGCTATGTCGCCCAAGGAGCTGGTAGATTTTGGCGAGCGGCTCTTTAAGGCCCAGTGGACCGTTCAGGATGGTGCCGGCAGACCAAAGGCCAATGGAATGGGAAAGCCTTTGGTCGATCCCGACAGCCCCCTCGAGTTTCCCAGGAATTTCAATCGGATTTCCGGTCCCGACGCCAATTCATGCACCGGCTGTCACAACCTCCCCCGGGCAGGTGGCCACGGCGACATCGTGGCGAATGTGTTTGTCCTTGGACAGCGATTTGATTTTGTCACTTTTGACAAAGAGACCGACCCGGAACCGGTCGAAGGGGCCGTGGACGAATCGGGAACCCCGGTCACGCTGCAATCGGTCTCGAACTTCCGCTCGACCATCGGGATGTTTGGCTCGGGCTTCATCGAGATGCTTGCCAGACAGATGACGTCCGATTTGCAGCGTATCCGGGATGATTTGGCTCCCGGCCAGACCCAGGTTTTGACAAGCAAAGGGGTTTCGTTCGGCACTCTTTCGCGCAGAGACGATGGAAGGTGGGATGTTTCCCAGGTGGAAGGCATCCCCGAGCACAGCCTGACCACCGACGGACCCGACGACCCTCCCAGCTTGATTGTGCGCCCATTCCACCAGTCGGGAACCGTGGTGTCGTTGCGACAGTTTTCAAACAATGCGTTTGTTCAGCACCACGGGATGCAAAGCGTGGAGCGATTTGGTCAGGGAGAGGATGCCGACGGAGACGGCGTTGCCAATGAATTGACGGTGCCGGACATGACGGCAGTGACCCTGTTTCAGGCGGCATTGCCGGTTCCGGGGCGGGTGATCCCGAACGATCCCGAGATTGAAGAAGCGATCCTGCTGGGCGAAAAACGATTTCAAGAGGTCGGTTGCGCGAATTGTCATCGCCCCGACTTGACTTTGGACCAACAAGCATGGCACTTCCGGGAGCCCAACCCATACAATCCACCCGGCAACCTTCAAGTCGATGACGCGCCATCCCTGTCAGTCGATTTAACCGATCCCGCTCTCCCGAAACCGCGTTTGGAAGCAGGGCCCGATTCGGTGGTGCGCGTCCCGGCCTACACCGACTTAAGACTTCATGATATCACAAGCGGTCCCAATGACCCGAATCGAGAGCCGTTGAACATGAATGAGCCGATCGGGTCGGACGCCTTCTTCGAGGGAAATCGGCGTTTCATGACGAGCAAGCTTTGGGGTGTGTCGAGTCGAGCAAGCTACTTTCATCACGGTCAGTACACAACGCTTAGGGAAGCGACGCTTGCCCATTCGGGTGAGGCGCTGGCCACCCGCCAAGCTTTTGAGCAATTATCGGAGCACGAGCGGAATTGTGTTATCGAATTTTTGAAGAGTTTGCGGATATTGCCGCCCGGAACCGAAGCTCGCGTCGTGGATGAGCATTATGCCCCGAAAGAGTGGTCCCGGCAAAGCTCGCTTCGGATTGCCCAAAGCGCTGACGGGCTCATCATCGAGCGGATCGGTCAAGCTGATTCGGGGACTTACCAATTGGAACGGTGCGTTACCCTGGTCGATCCGGATTGGACCACTGTGGGCACGCCCCAGGAAACCGACCGTTTTCAAATCCCCACACAGGGAACGCAAGGATTCTTCCGCATCCGGGAAGTCTCCAAGTGAGTCAATCGTTGCCAAACCAATCAAAGTAGAAGCGGCTGCCCGCCGCTTCGTTCCTTCCTCTTTATCGTGCAGAGACTTTTGGGACGATTGATATCGCCGAACAAGGCCTGATCAACCCCGCCTCGCTCGAATTCAATCCGAAGGGCTGAGTCGCTTTTTTTCTTGTCACGAAGGGCTTTTTCCCTTAACCGTCGCGATCGAAGCGGATCAGTCATGTCTCGCGATGGATGGAATGTGCCACTCCGCTGTCAGTAAAGAGCAGAAACCGAGACATCGGGGAGACATAACTCCCCGTATCTCCGCGGAGAGGAATGAAACGCACCAAAGCAAACAGGACGAATAGCATGCAAGGTAACAATCAAAACGCGGAGCAACACTCGAAGCGCCTCTTTGCCGGGATTTGTCTGGCACTGGTGCCGACCGGCGCCTCTTTTGCCATGATCAGCAACGTGCTGGGACAGCTCAAGCAAGAGTTTATTCTGACCAATTCGGAAGTCGGCTTTATCACCGGCATTTCAGTCGGCGGCATGGCCATCTCACTGCTTGTGCTCGGACCGCTGCTTGAAGCCTATGGGCTGAAACGGGGGACAATCCTTGCCTTTATCGGGCACTTGGTCGGCCTGACCTGCATCATTGCCGCCTCGGGCTTTACCGATCCGAGCAATGTCGGCATCGGTGTTTCGCTGCTGATGGTCGGTTCTGTGGCGCTTGCCTGCGGCAACGGAATGATCGAGGTGGTCGGGAATCCGCTCACCGCGGCCCTCTTTCCGGAAAACAAGGCCACCAAGCTGAACTTCTTCCATGGCTCCTTCCCTCTTGCGATTGCCGCCGCCTCTTTGCTCGGCTTCGGTCTTAACAAGCTCTCCGGGGTCGCTAATGGCATTTTCTATCACTGGACGTTCCAGATCGGCATCGTCTATATCCCGATCTTGGTCTACGGCGCCATGGTGTTACCGCTCAAGTTTCCTCGGACGGAGAATGCGGAGGCGGGACTGCCCGTGGGCGAAATGTTCCGCTACACGCTGAGCAAGCCGACGATGTATTTCATCCTGATCCTGATGGCCATCGCGATCTCATTGGAGCTAGGCACCAACCGCTGGATTCCCGACATTTTCAGTCAGAACATCGGCATTCAGAGTATCGGGATCCTTCTCCTGGCTTGGATCAGTATCGTGATGTTCCTGCTGCGCTTCTTCGCCAGTCATTACCTGATCCAACGCTTCTCGCCGCCGGGATTGCTGGCCATCGTAGCGCTCTCCACCTCGATCGGCCTCGTCCTCTTCAGTATGGCCGGCGGCAATGTGATCCAAGCCACCTTGATCTCCTTCCTCGCGGCCACCTTCTTCGGGATCGGCGTGGCGTTCTTCTTTCCCACTATCGTCGGCATTGTCAGTGAGCGCCTACCCAAGACCGGCTCACTCGGGATTGTCCTCACTTGCGGCGTCGGACTGGGAGCAGCCGGCTTCATCGGTCAGCCCGCGATCGGCGCCATCGGCGATTACCAACTGGCGGGCTATTTGAACAGCAATCGAGCAGATCGGACCATCGCACTGTTGGAAACCGTCGATCAGACTTTCGCCAAATACATCAAGAAGGCCGAAGCTGCCACGCCTAAAGAACTGGCCAAGCTTGGCTATCGCAAGGCCGACTTGCGAGTGGCACAAGAGAAGGCCCAAAAGGCGGTAAACGATTATGAAGAGAAGGACGAGATTGTCGGCAACACGACTCCGCAAGCATTGCGCGCCATCACAGAGGCCGCAAGCGGCAAGGGCGGCGAACAAGCCGGCAAGCTGCTGGACAAGCAAAATCCCGCCCCGGTAAAAGAACTGCGTCAGTTCGTCAGCCAAGGGCCGGGC
>JAHEOI010000187.1 GCA_018610125.1 Verrucomicrobiota bacterium | reverse complement strand
GGGCGACAGGGTTGTCGGGCTGGCAAGGACCGCCTGCTGCCGATGACGGCTGCCTTCACCGGTTGCGCTACACAGGCCGGAGCGCGCGTATTATCGATGGCTTCAAGCTTCACCACAATGGCATAGAACTGTTTTTCAATTTTGCATTGGACCAGGACGCAGCACAAAACCGTGACAATTACAATTTAGCCTGGTGGAACTACCGCTGGACCCACAATTACGGTTCTGCCCATTACTCGGTTGCGAATCCCGACGAAAAAGGCGACGAGCCCGTACCGATCTCCGATGTACGTGTCAGCGACAATGGCCGACGCGTTATGCTGGTCATCAAAAAACTCAAGCCGGTCGACCAGCTTCGGATCGATTTAGATCTGCGCGATGAGCGTGACAAGCCCTTTACCGAACGCGTGTACATGACCATTCACAGCATACCGTGTGAAGGGGTCAGAGATGACTATTGACGTGTGGTGGGATTCAAGAGAGTGTGCGGCCATGCTGCTCAAGGTGGGACAATGTATTATGCGATTACCTGGCGGTGGATTATTGAGCGGCTCTCTATGGACCACTGACGAACGGCCGTGAGCGCTGTGTGCCAAGGTGTTTGCGGCGCCGGGGGGCGGTGATTGCGACACTCCAAGGGCGGTGATTGCGACACTCCAATAGTCATCTCTGACCCCTCCTCCTACACATCCTCGGCCGGCTGCGCTGCCCGATGGGACGTCTTGGACGGTCGAGCGCGAAGCGGATAATACCCTCCGCGAGGAGTTGCAGCGGCCTCGAGAGCATGCGGGAAATTTCCGGGCCGAATTTTTATGCGTCGACCTGACTGTTCATGCACCCCAAGGTCACGATTACCCGCATGTCTCCAATCGTCTGAGGCAAGGCCTTACTATCTCGCTTCCTCCTTGGTGCGGAAGTGCATGATGACGCCCAGCACCACCAGGATGAGGATGAGAATCAAGGCAAACGTCCGTTGCTGGATCCCAAGCCCGGGGAAGTTTCCGGTTCGCGAGTAGATGGCCCAGAAGGAGCCGAGAGTGCCAAGGATCACTGCCAAGCCCATCAGCACGTTCCACACGACGCGTCGCCCGCCTCTCGGGAGGTAATCGCCGAGCAGGCCCTTTTGGTTCATCATGAGGAAGAATGCGATATAGGCGATCGGGATCAGCATCATGCCGAAAACGGAGGTCGGCACCGCGAGATAGGCCTGGGCGCCGCTCCAAATAAAGGGGCCCAGCGCTCCAAAAGCCACAACGATATAGGAGCCGATACGGTGCGGCGTTCCCTTGGATGGGAGATTGAGCATCTCACATAAGGCGAAGCCATTAATGAGCGCCAGCACGATGATCGTCGAGATGGCCATCCCGACCACGCCGAGGCCGAAAATGTATTGGGCAAAGATGGGCCCGGTAAAGCGCTCAAGTGAGCCGGCGAGGTTAAACGCATCGCGATTCACCAACATGGCGGCCATTCGCTTGTCCGCTGCCGGGAGCTCTTGGCGAAGCTTGGTGAGCTTGGCCTTGTCGGAATCCAGGGTCTCTTTGCCATGCTCGTAAGCGAGTCGCTTGTTCAAAAGATCGTGGTACCGCCCGACGATTTTGGCATCGGCTTCGACCGCCTTGGTGGTAACCCCTTTCTTGACAGCGGGCAAAAGCCCACGAGCCGGCTCGGCATGGAATTGAGTCGCCGAAGCAATGATGATGCACGAGGTGGCCAGAAGGAAGGGCACAAACAATCCGATCGAGATGTCAAAGATGGCCAATCCTCGGAAGTCTTTGTCCCAGCCGCGGGATAACATGGCATAAGGCATGAGAAAGGTCATATTAATCCCGACTGCTGTGGCGACGGCGGCAATGATCACATCGCGCTGAGAGGAGACAACATGCTCGCTCCAGAACCCACGGAAGTCACCGGTTTTTTGCAACGGCTCGAGCAGTGATTCGGCCGGGCGGAATATCATCGAGAAATCGGGGAAAAATCCGGCCAGGACGTTACCCCAAGCGATGCCATCCTCGGTGAAGGAGAGTCGCACTACGACACCGACGAAGCAGAGAATGACCGCACCGATCATGAGCTTGAGGATGGTCTCGAAGATCTTGATGCCGGTGCTGCCCGCATTATAAAACCAGAGCACCACGCTCACCACGACCAAGATGAACACGGTGGCCGCGATCTTCCCTCCCATGCCACTTAGCAATTCCGGAAAGAGGTTCTGTTGGAGCGCGGCGCTTCCAAGGGAATATTGAGGGAGACACCAGACGAGATTGGCCATGACCGTGGCAATGACCCAGCACCACCCGAGCACGGGGTTAATATGGCGATTGACGGCTTGGAAGGGCCTTTCTCCCGTGGTGATCGCGACGTAGCCGATGGCCGAAAGCATCACGATACCAAGGATCATCGCAAGGGGCTGCACCCACATTAAGGAAACGCCGGCCAGAATACCGATAAACAGGCTTCCGACGAGCGAGCCTCCTCCGAGCGTTATAGCGGATTGAAGCCAGCCAGGCCCCGAAAGCCGGGTGTAGGTGCCAATCTTGGCAAGGGTTCCCCGCTTCTGAGCCTCGAGGATCAACTGCCGGTCCTGCTCGACCTTGTCGTGAGTGACAATCGCCTTGTTATTATCGGTGGATGAGTTGCTCTCGCCCATGAGCTTGCCTTTGTCTCTTTCCTAAATCCCGTTGTTAACTGACTGACTGTTCCTTATCTCGGAATGGCCGCCAAAATAAGAACAAACCGGTTTCAGGTGCAAGCCTGGATTTTTAGCGAGGTGTTGGCTTCCACCAAATGGGGTCATGAGGGGGAGAAGCGTTCGACAGCGTTGAGCTCCCCTGTCGAGGCCTTGTCCCCGAAAGAAATCAGAGCGGGCCACGACCACCCGCCCAGTGCGGGCTGACGTGCGGTCGGCAAGGGACTGTCGATCCTGCCACAACGCGAAAAAGTGGGACGTCGGGGACGACATCCCTATCAGCAGAGAGGGAATGGCAGAGTCACTCCCACACTCGCACAAATTCGCGGGCAAAAATCTTCAAGCTGCTTTCATTGTTGACCCAAGGAGATTACCTCTCCGTTTATGATGGTGTCTTGGACAGGCCCTGCGTGGTCGAGAATCGCTTCAAGCACGCCTCGGTTGGGTCCGGAAAACGGGATCGAGATGGCGTCGGCATAAGCGCCCGTCGCCAGCTCCCCCAGCTTCCCCTTGAATCCCAACGCTTGGGCGCCCTGGCGCGTCACCATTTCCAGGATGCTTCCGGGAGCCATATCCGGAAAGTTGTGGTGAAATTGCCGCATTTCCTCGAACAAATTGAGCTCAGGGGATTGCTCCGGGGTCGGGCAAGAGATCGACGCCAAGCTATCCGTTCCCAAGCAGAGATTTACCCCTTCTTGTAAGAGCTCGTTGCCGGGGAAGGGATCCCTCTGGAAAAACGCGTGCGTCCTCGGGCAATGGACGACCGGAACGTGATGTCGAGCCAGGGTGTGAGCGTCACCCGGCGATAAATGGTTGGCGTGCACCGCCAACAGCCATGTCTGCAACAAGCCGTATCGTTCCAAATGGCGGATTGGCGAGCCATGCCCACAATCGCTCATATCGCGACTCGATTTCAACCAATCGTAGAGCGGCCCTTGACGATAATGATACATCTCGGATTCGCAGCGAGACTCCGCGACATGGGTCATTAAGGGAAGTCCGCGATCTCGGGCTGTTTGGCTGCAGAGCTTTAGCAGTTCCGGCGTCGTTGAATAGGGGGCATGCGGTGAAAGACCGACCGAATGGCCAAGCTCCGATATCGAGCGAAGAGATTGGAGGGCTTCATTCAGAATGGCTCGTGTAGGGCGCTCACTGAGAGCTCCGGTCATCTCGATGAAGGAAACGAGCCTTAAGGGAGTGGTGACTCGCTTGTCGTGAAGTAGGGACGGGACACTCTCGACGTTCGCTACCGTCGTCGTGCCATGTCGGAGCTGTTGCTTTGCCCCACGACGCCAGGAGTCTACCAGCTCGGAATGTGTTCGGTTCGCTTTCAGCTCCAAAATGGCGCGGACCCAGTCGACAAAGGGCTCTCCCGGAGCGATTGCGCCCGCACAGCCGGTCAGCTCCAAGTGACAATGCGCGTTGATCAGTCCCGGCAATAGCGCCACCTCACCAAGGTCCAGGACGTTCTCTCGTTTAACCGACCCGAATTCTCGCCAGGGACCGACTTGAGTGATCCGATTTCCTGTAAGCGCAACAGCCCCGTTATCGATCGGTGCCTGGGATAGCGGGACAACGACGCGGGCGCGGATGATCAAGGGCTCACTCCGGGGGGTTCTCAATCGGTCATTTCTTGAATCTTTCGCTTTGTTTTGGCTGCCTCGGAATGCGTCCGAGCTTTAAACTTGTTGTGGCGCTTTCGTATCTGTTGCCCAATCTTCTTGGTGACCAAATCGATTGCGGCGTAAAGGTCGCTCTCGGAATCTTCAGCGAAGAGATCGCGACCCGGCACGCCGATCCGGATCGAGCACGTGAATTGCAGCTCGGGAGCCTTGGTGTGATCGTGCTCAACGTTGACCCGAGCTTCCACTGCGTCCCGATCGATGTTTTCGAGCTTTTCGATATGTTGCTCGATATGAGTCTGGATGGCCGGCGTCAACGTCACGTTGTGAGTCGATAGGACAAGTTTCATAGGTATTGGTCAAGCTTAGCCGGGAGCTTCGTAAAAATCCAGATCAACTCGGAATAAATTTCGAACCGATACCGCTGATAAGAAGGGAATGATTCCAGTGGACGGGAGTCTGGTACCTCCGATCGCATTGCGGTTTTTTGAGAATCGGTCAGAATATTTTTGATTTGTCAAATTGGTCGGAGATCTGTAGCATCAGTAACAGTTTCCAAAAAAAAAGCCGAAAAGAAGGCAGAAGAACGGCGCCACTCGAGAACTCGGGTGAGTCCTTTAATCAGCCAACCCAAAAAGAGAGGGATTTATGAAGATCAAGATGAGAGCGATACCGGCGCAGATTTTCAATCGGTCAGTCGTTTGCCTATTGCTGAGCACGCTCTTAATCGGTTGGGGAGGGGTGTTGCCGGCGAAGGGGGCACTTCATCTTTGGGGCATCCAGGAGATCTATTCCAATGCGGATGGCTCGGTGCAATTTGTCGAGTTTTTCAGTGCCTCTTCGGGGCAGGAGTTTGTCGAGGGCTCCAATCTGATTGCCGAAAAACAGGATGGCAGTGACTCGAACACCTTCACATTCCCGAGTAATTCACCGGCACCCACCGGCAATAAGACCCTATTGATGGCGACGCCGGGCTTTGCGGATGTTCCCGGAGGCGTCGAGCCGGATTTCACAATTCCAGAAAACTTCCTCTTCACCGAATCGGCCTCAGTGACCTTCGCCGCTTCGACCTTGGACAATGGAACGATCAGCTACGACACGTTGCCCAACGACGGTGTGAAATCGCTTGGACCGGACGGCGTTAATGAAATGAATTCGCCGAAGAATTTTGCCGGTGACGAAGGGCAGCTGGATCTGGGTGATGGTGATGGAGAAAACCAAGCGCCGACAGTCAGCATCACCAGCCCCGAATCGGGAGCGACCTTGACTGTCAACGAGACGGTAACCATTGTTGCGGAGGCAAGCGACAGCGAGGGGGAGGTCAGTCAGGTCGAGTTTTTGGACGGCGAGACGTCGCTGGGTACCGATTCCGAGAGCCCGTACGAGCTGGAAACCGGACTCGAAGGAGTAGGGGAGCACACATTGACGGTGAAAGCCACCGATGATCAAGGGGCGACCGCGACCTCCAATCCGGTGACGGTGACCGTCGAAGCACCGGCTCCGGCGGAGCCGGTTGAGATTACGACGGTGACCTCCGAGGAAGGCAATCTCTCACTCGAGTGGCAAGGGGGGGCGGGGCCGTTTGCCCTGCAGCAGAAGACAACCCTATCTGATGAAGTCTGGACCGATGTGGCGGTCACGGAGAAGAAGAGCGGTTCGGTTTCGCAAGTCGAGCCCCATCGATTCTTTCGGGTTGCCGATCGGGGTCGGGTCTCGCCGATTCCGATGACGGCTCATCTGAGTGGGGACTTTCAGCAGCAGGAACAGCCGGTCGAGACTGGAGGTCGGGGGAGTGCCACGCTGATGCTCGAGGGGAGCAGGCTGACGTTCAATATCCGTTATTCTCAATTGACCGACGTGGCGACAGCGGCGCATATCCATGGTCCCGCCAACGCCACCGCGAACGCCGGCGTCATGATCAGTCTGGTGCCGTTTGCGGACGGCGGCTTTGGGAAGGCAGGG
>JAHEOI010000186.1 GCA_018610125.1 Verrucomicrobiota bacterium | reverse complement strand
TCTGTTCTTTCGGTATAAAAGACAAAGCGCTTTTGATCCGGTCCTCGCAAAGCGACGCTGATCGGGGTCGGATGCCGACTGGAGAGGAGCTCTGCTCCCGGTTCGCCGCCGGCAAGCGCATTGTCGCGAACCAGATCCGCCGAGAACCGTTTTTTCTCAAACCAAAACCGATGGTAAGTCTTAATCGCGCCCTTGATATCAACGACAAACTCGACGTTCCGGATCGTCCCCTTAGCACCGTTGTCGTAAGGCTGGGAACCACGATCATTCTGACTATGCGGGAGTAGATTACCCCAAATGTTGGCGACTCCGCCTGCCATCGTCGAGTGCCAAAGTCCCCGCACAGTCATCTCAGGCGTGTAGTCCTTCAACTGAAACTGCCCACTCTCTCGAATACGGAAGCGGTCCTCCTGAAACGCCGCTTTCTCGAATTGCTCATAAGTCCGGACATAGTGACGATACGGAACCCGTTTGTCATAATGACCCGCATAGTCACCACTCCAAAATACATCGCTCACCGGCTCCCGGTTGATTGTATCCGGACCGGGCAGGTTATCCTGAGGGTCGGCTCGAGCCCCGATCGGATGCGCCCAACCACCGAGATGCTCTGCAAGGTACTCTTTGTACCATTCCAGCTCTTCAGGATCGGCCCACTTGTGGAGATCAAAGCCGTATCCGATACTCCATCCCGGGATCGGGCCGAGTCGACCGGCAATCTGGCGAAGCACGCGCTTTGCGGGAGCGCTCCGAGGCCCCCCGAGATTCTTCGGCCCGCCTTTACCGCCATAGCCATCGCTGTCGTAAAGCCAGAAGTGCGTCGCCGCCCCCGCTTCATAAGCCCGCATGATGAACGCCTCCAGCACCTCAAATGTAAGATGAGAGGGATTCTTGAACGATTCCTCCGTGTTGCTCTTCCCCGACTCGAACCACTTGCCGCCGCCACCCTCGAAATGGAATCCGGTAAAGCCGGTCTCAATCGCAAACTCCTCAATGACTCGCCCGATTTTAACGCTATCGACCGATCCCGCATCCAAAAATGCCGAAGGTCGGTTCATCATGACAAATTGCGGCACAAATGCTCTTCCGGTTCCGGACCAGACCCAGGCGCGTCCTTCCGTGGTAAGAAACCCTCGTCGCGACTCATCCGACGCGACCACCTCGATTTTCCCTTTCCATCCACCCAGGTTCCCGGGTCCTGTTGTCTCGATTGACCAAATACCAGGCCTGGTACCGGTAAAGCGGAAATTCCAGGTCGGCCCATCGTCACTCTTCTCCCCGGCATAGAACATCAGCGACTTCCTGGTCGCGCCGCTTTTCTCATGCGTAAAACTCGCCCTCGCCTCGATATCATAAGGATTCCCCGCAGCCTCCGGGTATCGGATCTCCCACTGAGCGTATGGCTTGCCGACAACGACCTCTTTTGCCGGGAGCTGTCGCGACTCCCCCCAACCGAGGATCGGAAACATCAAAACGCCGGCTACCAGAAGCGCTGCTTTGCTTAATCCGCTCGCGCCTTCTCTTTTGACACTACTCATTCGTCCTCAAATGGTTATCGGTTTATCTCTGGGACTCAGACCGTCTTCGAGATTCTCAATACCAGGCTTAAAGAACAAGAAAGAAAGCGTGGGAGCCGCGCATCAGCCACGGCCAATTCATCCATCCGCTGCCAATCGGGGATCGCTCTCTTTTTCTTCTTTCCCCACCGGCTCAACGACGGAGACTATCACGGTGTTGCGGTAGGGACCGGACTCCGCTGCGGTCCGCTCCCCCTTTTCCAGTCCAATCTAACACGACAGCGACAGTTTGGGGCTGAGCCCCTCGGAAGACACCCCGATGAACCCTCACCCTGCCCTCTCCCATCGGATGGGAGAGGGTGGCCGGGCCAATCCGTTCAAATTGCGTTCTCTCACGGCCGGACGGTTATGGATTGGAAAACTGTCGCTGTAGTGCTAAAACGCGAGCAGGCTCTACAGCCTGCGCGACGCAACGCAGACCGCCCGGCCTGCAGTCTTCTTCCCGCCGCAACTTCTGATCTGCCAAAAAACCCCATTACCCCTCACCTCAATCCTCTCCCCTTCGAAAGGGGAGAGGAAGCCGACTGCTCCGCCGGCCCCCAAGTCCCTTCTCCCCTTCGGAGGGGAGAAGGTTAGGATGAGGGGTGCTCTTCTTTTGCACATTGTCAGAAACACTGCATCTTTTATGTGCTAACTTAGGGCAGTGGTGCCGACCCTACCACCGCCGTTGCGGTGGTAGGGTAGCCAGTCCCCACTTGGATTCGACCGGAGAAATGCCTCACGTCGCTTCATTGCCGACAGTGAGACCAAGAACCTCCCCCGGTTGACATTCAACGCTGATATCCATCGGCCTACAACAGACCTCGCAGTCGGTCACGAACTGTTGCCTCGACACACTGGTATCAATCATTAATGAGAAGCTTTGCCCGCAAAAGGGACAGGTGATCAATTCTTCAACTTCCATATTTGCGTATCACTTTTCTTGTGCTCGGCATTCATCGTTCAAGAAGTAGGACGACGTACCTATCAGGGAGAACCACCGGGGCACGCCCTCCCCATCAAATACGCCATTGTCTCGTGAACCGGTCCGGCTTATAATCCCATCCACAATTCCAGAAGCGATGTGTCGGACTGGACCATGATGGCGCTGCGCCGAGTGCAGGCATGCCCGCCAAGTGGGATCCCAATATGCATTAGATCGGTGTAACTTATGGATCATCGGCTTTTCAACCGGAGTGAGCCGTCCCCGTACCGGGCGACGAACGGAATCATGCGCCCCTACGTTTCGGCGCTCTTCCTTGTTTTGGCAACCGCCTTCGCATTGCGCCTTTCAGCCGCCCCCCTCGAATGGAGCTCTCCCGCTCCTCATTATCGCGAAGCACCATTAATGATCTCAGGCTCAACAAAAGCCGGATTCGAGCGCCTTTCAGTTGAAACAACCGGTATCGGCTTCACGAACGTTCTGGCCGAGCAAACGCATTTGACCAATCAAATCTATTTGAACGGCTCCGGGGTCGCGGCGGGGGATGTCGACGGTGACGGTCGTTGTGACCTCTATTTCTGTTCCTTGGACGGCGCGAATGAGCTTTATCGGAACCAAGGCAAATGGCGGTTTCAAGAGATAACCGAGGAAGCAGGGGTTGCTTGTGCGTCAATGGCAGCAACAGGGGCTATGCTGGTCGATTTGGATGGTGACGACGACCTCGACTTGACTGTCAGTTCGATCGGGGATGGGACCAAGCTTTTTCGGAACGACGGCACCGGAGCATTTGAAACGTGGTCGGAAGAGTCGCCGCTCAACAAAGGGAATGCCGGCATGACGACGACCGCCGGGGATTTCGACCTGGACGGAGACCTTGACCTTTACATCACCAATTACCGAACCTCGGCCTTGATGGATATGGGCCCTACCCATTTCCAGGTCAAGCGGGTTGACGGCAAGCGCGTTATCACCCACGTCAATGGTCGCCCGGTGACCCAATCCCATTTGACAAACCGTTTTGTCCTCAGGCCGGAAGAGGGCGTCACCGAGCTCGGCGAGGTGGATCGACTCTACCGAAATGAACGGGACAACGACTGGAGCCGAGTCTCATTTACCGACGGCACCTTCGAAAAAGCCTCCGGCAAGCCACTGAACAAACCACCGCGGGATTGGGGATTGGCTGCCATGTTTCGCGATATCAATCACGATGGAGCGCCCGACATTTATGTTTGTAATGATTTCGAAAGGCCCGACCGTGTCTGGATCAATCAGGGTCAAGGCACGTTTCGGGCGATTGCGCCGCTGCGCCTTAGGAAGACGAGCTGGTATTCCATGGGGGTCGACTTTGCCGATATCGACCGGGATGGGCACGACGATTTTTTTGTCCTGGATATGCTTAGCCGGAGTCACGCCATCCGAATGACTCAGGCCCCTGTTTCCTCGCCATCACCATCCCGACCCGGGATGATCCGGAACCGCCCCCAGTTCAGCTTAAATACGCTCTTCCGAAATCGGGGTGACGGCACGTTTGCTGAGATTGCCCAAATGGCCGGAGTGCACGCTTCAGAGTGGTCTTGGACCCCTATCTTTCTCGATGTCGACCTCGATGGCTGGGAGGATCTCTTAATCACGAATGGCACCGAGCGGGACGGGCGGAACATGGACGTTTCGAAGCGACTGAAGCAAATTCGGAGAGAGAACAACCTCTCGAAGCAGGAGATCCTTCAGTCGCGCGAGATCGTCCCGCCTTATAAGTCCGCCAATGTCGCATTTCGCAATCAGAGGGATTGGACATTTAAGGAGGTCGGTCAAGAATGGGGCTTTGACCGATTCGGGATTTCCCATGGGATGGCATTGGCCGACTTGGATAACGACGGCGATCAGGATGTGGTCGTCAATAACCTAAACGATGCCGCCGGGATCTATCGCAATGAAAGCTCCAAGCCGCGTATCGCGGTCCGTCTCGAAGGGGTGCCCCCCAATACCGATGGCGTGGGCGCCCGCATCAAGGTGACAGGTGGTCCTGCCCCGCAAAGTCAAGAGATTATCGGCGGCGGACGCTATCTCTCCTCCGATCAGCCACAGCGAACGTTCGCTGCCGGCACGGAAGCGAATCGCCTTCAAATTCGTGTCCACTGGCCGACCGGAGAGACATCCGTCGTATCCAATGCCCGACCGAATCGCATTTATGAAATCGGGGAGCCAAGCGCCGAGGAAAAGGAGGCAGCGAGAGCGGCCAATAATAACGAGGCAACCAGTGACAATCGCCCAAGAAGGAGGTCCGCCCATCAATCAAGCTCCCCTAACCGTTTGGCCTCAAGCAATGAAAGTCGTCTTTTTCAAGATCTATCCGCAAAAATCGAGTCGGAACACCATGAAAATCGATTTGACGATTTTGCCGCACAACCGCTGTTGCCGAGGAAGCTGAGCCGGCTCGGCCCGGGTGTTTCCTGGTTTGACGTCAACGGCGATGGGTGGGCGGATCTGATTCTCCCCAGTGGACGTGGCGGGCGGCTTGAAGTCCATTTGAATCAAAGCGGCCAAGGCTTTGAGCGCTCTCGGCAGTCGCCTTTGAACCAACCGGTGACACGAGACCAAACGACCGTGTTAGGCACTTCTACCTTAAAAGGAAGAACGCTCTTGCTGGCCGGCTCCTCGAATTACGAAGACCGCCTGTCGGCGGGGTCTGCTGTTCGCTCGTATCGCTTGGGACGAAGCCGAATCGTTGACAATTTGCCCGGCAGTCAAGCGTCCACAGGACCCCTCAGCCTGGGCGATGTGGATCGGGATGGAGACCTTGACCTATTCGTCGGTGGCCGAGTTATTCCACGAAAGTATCCCAAAGCCGCTTCCTCGCGAATCTTCCTTAACAACGGTGGCGATTATCATCTGGACCCAAAAAACCGGGAGGTCTTGGACGAGGTGGGCCTGGTTTCGGGGGCCGTCTGGAGCGATTGGTCCGGAGACAGTAATCCGGATCTGGCGCTGGCCTGCGAGTGGGGTCCTGTGCGGATCTTCGAGAACAATGAAGGCAAGCTGACCGAGGTGACGAAGAAAATGGGGCTCGCCCCCTATCTCGGATGGTGGAACGGCATCGCGACCGGGGATTTCAACGAAGATGGACGCATTGATCTCATTGCCTCCAATTGGGGCCGGAACACCCCTTATGAGGCTTGGCGCACCGTCAAGGGCCAACAAAAGCCGCTGCGGGCTTATTATGGCGATTTTCAATCGGGAGGCGGTTGGGAGCTCATCGAAGCCCACTACGATGGCGAACAGCAACAGATCGTTCCAAATCGACAATTGAGCGCCCTGATTCGGGGAATGCCATTTCTCCGCAAACGCTACACCTCCAATGCCAAGTATGGCCAAGCCAGTGTGGGCCATTTACTCCGAGGGAAATTCGCCGAGATGCACCGGCTCAAGGCCAACTGGCTCGAGTCAACGCTTTTCCTCAATCGCGGCAATCACTTCGAGCCCAAGCCATTACCGCGCGAAGCCCAAATCGCACCGGCGTTCGGCGTTTCTGCCGCCGATTTTAACGGCGATGGCCATACGGACGTGTTCCTAAGTCAAAATTTCTTTGCCACGTGGCCCGGCAAGCCAAGGTATGATGCCGGCCGCGGGCTCCTGCTTTTAGGGGACGGCACCGGGAGCCTGACGGCAGTCAACGGCCAGAGATCAGGGATTGAAATTTATGGCGAGCAGCGCGGCGCTGCCTTCAGCGATTTCAATCACGATGGTCGATTGGATTTGGCCGTGGCCCAAAATGGCGCCGCGACCCGACTGTTTCAGAACAGTGGAGCCAAGCCCGGCCTGCGCGTCAAATTGCTGGGACCTGCCTCAAATCCGGATGCAATCGGTGCCAAGCTGCGCCTTCGCTATGAATCCGGCAAGCTCGGTCCGGTCAAAGAGCTCCAGGCCGGCTCAGGGTATTGGTCGCAAAATGCCGCCGCTGTGGTATTGGGACTGGCGGCCAAACCGGCCAAGCTCAACATCGCTTGGCCGGACGGCACGAAAGAGAGCGTTCAAATACCCACTCAAGCCCGAAACTTGCGTATTGGCCAAGAACAAGGCCTTATAGATGCCGAGTAGCGTCGGCGGATCCGGAAGTGCCGTCAAGAATATCCATGGTTGGAAAAGTTCCTGCAGAATAAAGAGGAGGGAATCAACCGACTGGCAGCCGCTTCGACTTCAGGGACGTTTGCAACGATTGATCTCACTATCACCCCCCACCTCCTATGCCGAGATATCTCAATCAATCTCGTCGGTGTCAAACACCACTTTCTTAACGTATCCGGTCATCCTTCACAAAGGCGACATGATTGTCCAGCGAGAGCTGATTGCGCCCACCCATGTGGAGACCATAGCCGCGGATGTCGGAAGGAAGGCTCGGTATCGTGCCGGGAAAGTAAGGGTCAACCGCAATTTCGACATCGGACGGTCCGGAAGGGGGATCAATGTAGGGACTATCGACGGCCCGGAGGTCATGAATCGCCTCCGACGCAGTCTTTCCCCAAAAGTTGTCCAACGGCACCTCCTCCTTATCCCGGTCAAAGCGCCACATCCAATAGGTCGTATACGGTGCGCCCGCTTCAATCGGTTTGTCCTCCAGCCTTTGGATCACCTGCTTCGCTTCCCGGAGTGGCGATGCGTGCAAGCTCGGACATACCCAGACATCCTTCTGGGAGAGGTACTCTTCCAAAGCCACCGCGGCCCAGCCGCTGCGCGGATCGGACGGTGGCCAAGAATCCCATGGCCTATAGCCTCCCGGTAATGACGACTTTAGACACCGCCGGTCCGGAAATCGATCATGATGATCATGTCGATACATCAAAAGCCCGATCCCAATCTGACGCAAATTCGAGACACAGCTCGTCCTTTTGGCCTGTTGCGACGCGCGACTCAATGCCGGCAATAGCATGCTCGCCAGAATCGCAATGATGGCGATCACCACCAACAGCTCGATCAGGGTAAATCCGCGTTGACGCATGCTACCGACGTTTAAAATCACAACGGAATAGTGGGCCTTGAGACAAGGCAATGTCAAATGAGATTGAGCCCGCTTGGGGGAGTATCGGAGTGTCGAAGTATCGGAGTGGCGTCCGCCCTCAGCCCTCCGTCCTCGGTCATGCTCTCGACCCTCGACGCTCGGCTCTCGACAGTCTAAAGGCTGAGTGGCGGCGTTTCCTCCTTGAAATAGTCAAGTCTTCGGGATACAAACTTCTGGGATTACTTAAGGTAGCTGGCAGCACCTGGCTCCTTCACGGCCCGCCAAGGGGAGACCCCGATCATAAGCGGTGGCCGACCTATCAACGGATGGGAAGCCCAAGCCGACGATAGCTGGAAAACGACGATTCCGAAGGTCGCAAATGCCGAATGGGAATTTCGAGAGCTCTACGTGAACGGTGAGCGCCGATCTCGGGCCCGACACCCCTCAACCGGCTATCTGCGAATCGAAGAGGCCGCTGCGGATGACCGAAGCTGGTTTCGTTATCGCAAACCTGATATCCCGAAGGAAGCCGACGCTAAAGGGATGGAACTTGTCTTTTTTCACGACTGGGCAATCACGCGCATCGAAGTCGCCGAGATCGATCGCGCCGAGCGGATCCTTCGACCCGCAGGACCTATCGGATCGACCCTGGATTTCTTCACAATCACGAATTGGGAGCCACATCCGCGGTATTGGCTGGAAAACGACCCGGCATTCCTCGACAGGCCCGGCGAGTGGTTTTTGGACAAAGAGACGGGCGAGCTCACCTATTTACCCAAAAAAGGCGAACGAATTAATGATGCGGACATCGTGGCTCCAGCAGCTCATTCGTTGCTTACAATTCAAGGTACCCCCGAAAACCGCGTTCGTCTTCTTCGCTTCCAAGGACTCCGTTTCGCGCACGCGGCTTGGCCTATCCCTGATGGTCATTACTGGGGAATCCAAGCGACCATGCACGACCAAAACCGCCGCGGGAAACGGGCATGGGTCCCTTCCGCCATTTCCGTGGAGCTTGCTAACGACTGCCGTTTTGAGGGCGGGCAGATCTCCCATATCGGCATGATCGGGATCCACCTCGGCAGTCGAACGCGTAACTGCGCCATTCGGGGCATGCGCATCACAGACATTGCCGGAAACGGAATTCGCATTGGCGAAGGTCGCATGCGAAAGCGCGACGGACAGAGCTGGTGGCAGGCAGCCCCGGGAGAGGCGGCAACCGGCAACACCGTGACCGACTCCTTCATCGAACGGACCGGCCAAGTCTTCCATGGGGCCGTTGGGATTTGGGTCGGTCTCGCCCGCGAGACACAAATCGCCCATAATGTCGTGCGCCGACTACCATACACCGGCATTTCGGTCGGATGAATGTGGAATCCCACACGCACCCCGGCACGCGGTAATCTCATCGAGTACAATCACATCCATCACGTGATGCAGCGCCTCGCTGATGGTGGCGGCATTTACACTCTCGGACGCCAGCCCGGCTCCTATCTACGGGCCAACTGGATTCATGATATCCCGCGAGAAGCCGGACGTGCGGGCGCAAATGGTATATTTCTCGATCAAGGAACGAACGAATTTGTTCTAGAGGCCAACGTCATTCATGATACCGAGCGCTCTCCGCTTCGGTGGCATCAGGCCCACGAAAACCTGGTCAGAAACAATCTGCTGGTCCACAGATCGAACGTGCCGACTGCCCGTTATCACGGAATGGAGCCCGAGCCGATCACCTATCGCCACAATACCATCCTCGAATCAGACCAATGGGAGCCTTCGCAAGGAGACCACAACACCCGTTGGACCGGTCCTCGGCCATCATTCGACTTCTCCGAATAGCAAATTTCCTCGAATGCGCGCGCCGACAAAATAAGAGACGGCCGTCTCTTATTTTGTCGTCGTTGCCGCCGTCAGACTCAAAATCTCGTAGCTGCCCTTGGCGTTTTCGGCCTTTCTCGTTACAATGCGTTCCCATGCACCGAAAAAGCTTATCCTGGATGATAATGGGCCGAAACGGCAACGGCATCTCAACAACGTGTTTTCTTGCCCTTTGCGGGCTCGCCGTCGCAGTCATTACGAATCCGATGCAAGCCAGATCGGCTGAGGATCCGCCGAATGTGATTGTGGTCTACACCGATGACCAAGGTTCGGTGGATGCGGGCTGCTATGGAGCGACCGATTTGCAAACGCCCGGGATCGACCGACTGGCACGCCGAGGGGTTCGTTTTACCCAGTTTTACGCAGCCGCGCCGGTTTGCTCCCCTTCGCGGGCCGGACTGCTTACTGGGCGTTATCCATGGCGCGTCGGGATGGAAGGGAATGCCGGCGCACCGCCCCCCGAACATCTCCAAAACCTTGAAAACGCGGAAGGGGCTCGCTCGTTCGGGGAGGCCAAGACGATGGCAGAGATCTTTGCCGACAACGGCTATGCGACCGCGCACATTGGTAAGTGGCACCTGGGCTACAAGCCGGGCAGTAAGCCGCTTGACCAAGGTTTCGATTACTCATTCGGTCACATCGGCGGTTGCATCGACAATTACACCCACTTCTTCTATTGGAATGGCCCCAATCGACATGATCTCTGGGAAAACAATCAACGGGTTCGCCGCCCGGGCGAGTTTTTCCCCGATCTGATGGTGGAAAAGGCAACCGATTACCTCGAAGCCCATCAAGACGAGCCCTTCTTCATGTACTTCGCCATGAACACACCGCACTACCCTTACCAGGGAGAGCCGGAATGGTTGAAGGAATATCGCGATCTCGAATACCCTCGAAATCTTTACGCCGCGTTTGTCTCGACCCTGGACGAGCGGATCGACAGGCTGATCGATGCAGTCGACCGACTTGGCCTGCGCGAAGAGACGATCATCATCTTTCAGCCGGACCATGGCCATTCGACCGAGACGCGGGCCCATGGCGGCGGCGGCGACAATGGACCGTATCGCGGCGCCAAGTTCAGTGTATTCGAGGGCGGAATTCGGGTGCCGGCCATTATCTCTTGGCCGGGCAACCTTCCCGAAGGCGAGGTTCGGGATCAGCTCGCACATGGATGCGATTGGCTGCCGACCGTGGCCGATCTTTGCGGTGTTTCGCTTTCAGGGCGCGACATCCAAGGCAAGAGCCTTGTCAAAGTGATCGAATCCAAAGACGCCCCATCTCCCCATTCGGTGCTTCGCTGGAAACTCGGGGGCCAATGGGCCATACGGAAAGGTAAGTGGAAATTGATCCACAATGCCCGGCCCACAGGAGATGGCCCACAACTAAGCAAAGCGGGTCGAGAATGGTTCCTCGCCAACCTTAAGGAAAACGTCGGAGAGACCAAGAATTACGCGGACAAGCGCCCGGATGTGCTCTCTCGATTGAAATTGCTCTGGCAAGAGTGATGGATTCGCCCTGGAGGCGTCCCTATCGAGGTGAGAAAAGAGTGCATGCCCGAACGAAGTGGATCACAGAGGACTGGGCCCCTACGACGTAAGGCGAACGGGCGCGCTGATAGGGGCGCCGTCCCCGGCGTCCCACTTTGACTCCCGGAACGAATCCGAGCACCCATGGCCCTCCCACCCTTACAAGAAATTCAATGATTGGAAATCGCTCGGATATCGGCGGGAGTGGTCGGTGGCTTCCGGGCGGACTGCGGAAACTCCCGACGATCCCCCGGGGTTACGAAGAAAGACCGTACCCCGTTCACTTGGAGCTCAAAGCGACTTCGCCCGAGCTGTCGATCGGCAGATTGAAAGGGATATTGGGCGGCACGGTCATTTTCATCTCTCCTGATAGCTTATAGCCGGTTTTGCCCGACCGAAATGAGTTTAAAGCGGCCAAGCCAAGTTTGGACGGTGAAACGGTGATTGGGATCTCAACCGTGGTCGTCTCGTCCGCATTCAGCTCAAGCCCCTTACCAATCTTGGCGGAGGTAATCGATTGACCGCCCAGCGCCAAATTGACGGCCATTTCCTCCAGCGCGACGGGAAATTGATTGTTATTGCCGAGACGCATCTCGAGCTTGGCGGCGGCTTCATTCCACGTAAGCTTTTCCCAAGACACCCGCTGCAAGGAGACCTCGGGCACGGTTGGCACGGGAAGCTCCCCTTCGTACCGGAGAGGTAGCGGTAATGTCTTCCCTCCGGGAAGCTGAAGCGACAATTCCATTCCTGCTTCGTAAGGCACCTTGGCACCCGGCGATAGCCCCTTCACCGCACTGACCAGCTCGGCAAACGTGACCCTGGCCGGCACCGTCACGGTTTGAGTTTCTCCCGGCGGGATTGGTTCGCCCGGATCGGCATTGCCGGAAAGGAAAACCTGCCCTTTACTCCCTAGCGAATAGTCCAGTTTCGAGATCGGCAGCGCCACCGTGTAAGGATTGCTGACCCCAACGTCGAACACCAGATCCGCCCCCTTTAAGTCGGCCGATGCCACTCTGACGCCTTTAATGTTCGCCGTGGGCTTTGGCATCTGGGTTAGCAACTGCTCGACCGAGGTACACCCGGCCACAAGCAACATCACTACCAAAAGCCAAATTGGAGAATTGATCGATGCCGTCCGCATCGACACGGATGGAAGGAAACCAAGCTTCATATTACCGTTATTATACCCCGAAATGAATGGCCCCGCAGCCGCAGATTGTTGCTGCCGTCCCAACGGCCATTTCAAAATTCCCTTGTTTGAGACGTGCGATTCATATATACGTGAAAGGCAGTCGGTTAAACCGTCAATGGAGCTTGAAGGACCGATGAAAGAAGAATCGAATCCAACTTCAAATGAGGCGAGCGGCGACGCGGGAGGGGGAGGGGGCTTCAGCGAAGGTGCCGAAACCGTTCGGGAACACCCCACGCGACGAGCTTTCTTCAAGAAGGCTTTGACCATGCTGCTTGGGGCAGTAGCCGCGCTAGGAGCCATCATCCCCGCGGTCATGGTGTTGATCGATCCCTTACGCCGCCGACAAAAGGACACCAATTTTGTGCGGATCACCACCCGAGAGACACTCCCGGAAAACGGAGAGCCTCGCAAATTCACAGTCATCAAGGATTCGACCGATGCCTGGAACCGCTATCCGCAAAAGCCGGTGGGAGCGGTCTATCTTCGGCGGAGCGCTGACAAATCGGTGGAGGCCTTCAATGCCAATTGCCCGCACGCCAACTGCTTTGTTGCGTACCGTTCCGGAGAGAACTTCTACCGTTGTCCCTGCCACAATAGCTCCTTTACCCTGGACGGGAGCATCCGCAATGCCGACAGTCCCAGTCCTCGCGGCTTGGACTCACTCGAGGTCGAAATTCGCAACCAGAACGAGGTCTGGGTTAAGTTCCAAAACTTTCGTGCCGGCACGCCGAAGAAAATCCCGCTCTCATGAACAGCATCCTCAATTGGCTCGACCACCGAACGGGCTACCGAAGTATCCTACGCGGTATGCTCTATGAAAGTGTCCCCGGCGGTGCCCGCTGGCGCTATGTCTGGGGCAGCACGCTGACCTTTGTCTTTTTTGTCCAGTTTGTCACCGGAATCGTGCTCTGGATGCATTATAGCCCAAGCACTCAGACCGCATGGGAAAGTGTCTATTTCATCCAGAATGAAATGTTTGGAGGCTGGCTTCTCCGTGGCATCCACCATTACGCCGCGGATATCATGGTGATCCTCCTGGTCCTCCATCTGATGCAAGTCGTTATCGATGGCGCGTACAAGGCGCCCCGTGAGGTCAATCTCTGGCTGGGTCTGGTCTTGATGGGACTGACGTTGGCGTTTGCCCTCACCGGTTACTTGCTTCCTTGGGATCAAAAAGGCTTTTGGGCAACTCGCGTTGCGACGAGTCTTGTGACAATGGTTCCCTACATCGGACCTGAGCTTCAACGCCTCGTGATTGGCGGAGCAGACTATGGCCATTTTACCCTTACCCGCTTCTTCGCTTTGCACGCCGGGATCCTACCGGCACTAACCGCCCTCCTGATCGTCGGGCATATCTATCTCTTTCGCCGACATGGCATCACCGCGAAGCGACCGCTTCGTAAGGGGACCGAGAGCTTTTGGCCCGACCAGCTTCTCAAGGATATGGTCGCATGCCTTGCGGTTTTGGCGGCCATTGGAGTTTTGGTTTTCAGGCATAGCCTATTCGGCGGCAACGGGCCGCTTGGCGCAGAGCTGATGGCACCGGCCGATCCGTCTGAGCCCTTTTCGGCAGCCCGCCCGGAATGGTATTTCCTATTCCTGTTCCAGCTTTTGAAATATTTCCCCGGCGAGACCGAGGTTTGGGGTGCGATTTACCTACCCTGCGGCGCGTTTCTTGTGCTCCTGCTCATGCCGCTCTTCGGCAAATGGCGTGTCGGCCACTACTTCAACGTGGTCCTTGTCTGCGGCCTGCTGCTCGGCGCCGTGGTGCTCTCCGGTCTGGCGATCGTCGAGGACCGCTCCGATCCAAACTTTGTACAGGCTCAACACCGAGCTGAAAAGCGGGCGGAAAGGGTGAAGGCGCTGGCTAGCTCCCCGAAGGGCATTCCTCCCGCAGGAGCGATCAGCCTACTCCGAAACGACCCGTATATTCAAGGACCGCAACTCTACGCGGAAAATTGCGCGAAGTGCCATCACTATGGCGGCCATGATGGCATGGGCAATAAGCCGGAGGACCCGCCATCGGCCCCCGACCTTAAGGGATTCGCCAGCCGGGAGTGGATTCGCGGTTTGATGGATCCCGAGAAGGTCGACTCGCCCCACTATTATGGGAACACCGCCTTCAAAGACGGCGACATGGTCGAATTCGTCAAAGAAGACGTCGCCTCCTATTCCGAATCGGAAAAGAAAACCTTGGACCAGATGATTTTGGCCCTTTCGGCTGAAGCCGATCTGCCTTACCAATCCCAAGTGGATAAGCGTGACTCGCGTCAAATCCGGCGTGGTTCCTTCATGCTAAAGGCACGTAGCGATTGCACCGATTGCCATGAGTTTCACAATCAAGACGACACGGCAACCGGCCCGGACCTGACAGGCTATGGCTCCCGTGAATGGCTGATCAGTATCATCTCCGATCCGGAACAACCGCACCACTATGGCGACGACAATGATGGGATGCCCGCCTTCGGCCGTGAAAAAATCCTCACCGAACGGGAAATCGGCTTGATTGCGGATTGGCTGCGTCGCGATTGGTATCGACCTGATCCGGAACAGGCGGAAAAGACCACGGGCTCATCCCAAACCAACACGCCCACATCGGAAGCGAGGTTAAGTCAATGAAAGCGCCGCCCTATCGCTATCTCTCGACCACATGGAGAAGCCAATCAGCCAACAAGAGCGCCGCCGGACCGTTGGGGTTGGCATCTCCCTCATCCACCAGTTGCCCGGATCGAGGGCTCCCAAGCCAACTCTCGGGCTCGGTAGGGTCGGCAATGATCCGTGACATCTTTCTGATTGCCTCGGTATTGCCCTTCGTGGCAATCGGAACGGATTCGGCCAACGGGATCTCCCCAAGTCTATTCGACCACCACTACATTACCCAGGATCTTCCGGGTAACGTTGATTGGGGATATGGCGGTCCGGCGAGCGCGGATTTTGATCGCGACGGCCACAACGACTTTGCGTTCGGGATTCGTGGCGGGAATTTCCACTGGTTTGAGTATCGGAGCAAGGATAACTGGAAGCGGCATGAAGTCGGGCCGATGCGGGTACGCACGCTTGGCGGGGGCTCCCTCGACGTCGACAAAGACGGCTGGACCGATATTCTCGCAGGTGGGTATTGGTACCGGAATCCCCAAAATCCTCGAGAAGAGCCCTTTGAAGTTTATCGGTATGACGATTCAATCAATTCCGAAATCCATGATCTGGTAATCGCCGACATGGATGGGGATGGACAGAAGGATGTGGTTGTCTTGGGCGACGAAGAAGGCGCTTTTTGGTATCAAATCCCATCGGATCCAAAACAGAATGCCAACTGGGAACGCCATACGATCACAATGGCCGTTCTCGATAGCCAAGACGATATCCACAGCGGTTTCTTTCCCAAAGGCATCGGCGACTTGGATGGCGATGGCGATGCCGACATCGTCTTGCCGGACCGATGGCTTGCGAATCAAGGAAATGGCCTGGATTGGGTAAAACGGGATTTACCGTTTGGTAACAAGGGCCCGTGGGGACTGTCGGCACGGAGCTGGATCGTCGACCTCGATGACGACAGCGATAACGATATCGTCATGGTCGATAGCGATCAGACCGGCTGCCAAGCGGCTTGGCTTGAAAGTGACGGCGGTTCACCCCCTCACTATGACGTCCATCGCTTGCCCAAGAAGGCCAAGGGCGGCCGTGGCTCGTTTCATTCACTCGCGGTGGCCGATTTCGACGATGATGGAGATCTGGATATCTTCACTGTCGAGCAGGAGGACGATAGCCTCCTGCCCAAGGCCAAGAGTCCGCGGTGGCTCATTTGGGAGCAGGTAAGCGGTGACCCGGTGCGGTTTAAGGAACGGGTCATCCTTCAAACACGGTTGGGAGGACATGACGCCTTGGTGCGGGACGTCGATGCCGACGGCGATTTGGATATTGTTTCCAAGATTTGGAACCGTTGGCCCAAAAACGGCAACCAGGGACGTGAGCACGCCGACTATTTGGAGAATACCCTGCGGTGACCCACGTCCCGACTTGGAAACCAGCGAATGAGTCCTCTGACGGGATCCCGGGAGCTTCGCTTGCCTTGGCTGTCATCGTCTCGGCACACAATTTCTTGAATTTCATCTCCATTGCACCGAACAGTCTCGCCCAGTCGTGTGACATCTTGATGACAGTGACGTTACCGTTTGGCAAAATTAGGCATGAGCGTCGAAGACAACCAGGACGAGCAGCGGCCTGACAGCGGTCGGAAACGATCCGTTTCCATTCGGGAAATGGAGCTGGACGATCTCCCGTCCGTGTTTGCACTCGGCGAGCGGCTGTTCACGGCCGGGAGATCACCGACCCTTTACCGCACGTGGGACGAGTATGAGCTGGTCGAGATCTTTGCGTCGGAAGGCGAGTTTTGTCTCGTGGCCGAAAGTGAGGAGGACCGGCTTATCGGGTTTGCACTGGGAACGCTGATGGAGAAATACGGGACCGCTTGGACATACGGTTGGCTCCTTTGGCTCGGGGTCGATCCCGATTTCAATGGGCGCGGGGTCGGATCTCGATTGGCCAATCGCCTAACCGACATCTTCATCGAAAACGGGGCCCGCATCATGCTCGTCGATACCGACGCCAATAATGAACCGGCGTTGCGCTTCTTTCGCAATCAAGGCTTCAACAAAGAGCATCAGCATATCTACTTATCCAAAAACCTCGAGAGTCATCCCAAGTACGTGGAACGGAAGGCCCGACGGAAAAAGGCCACGAGGCGTCGACGGAAGAAGCGAGAGGAGTGAAGCCCAAACGCATGTAAGGAACAGGTCGATACGCGAATGGGTCTTAGAGTCTGAGGAGAAATAGGTCAATGGAGCGACCAGGACCCGAGGTAACGGTCAAGAGCGCGATGACCTTGGACGGGAAAATCGCGACCGCGACCGGTGAGTCCAAGTGGATTACCGGGCCTGAATCCCGTGCCTACGCCATGAGGCTCCGTCGCGATAACGATGCCATCCTTGTCGGGATTAACACGGTCTTGGCCGACAACCCGAGCTTGACGGTACGGAGTGATGACGTTGAGGCCTCCGTGGAGCCGAGGAGACGCATTATCCTGGATACACGTGCCCAAACGCCGACCGAGGCCCGTATCGTTTCCGACGGCCTTGCCGAGTGGACGACGATTATCACGGGTCCGGAAGTGTCGCCCGAGAAGGCTCGGGCCCTCATCGCCACCGGCGCTCAAGTCTGGCAAGCGCCACTCCAAGACGGCCATCCAGACCTGGATTGGGCTTTGAAACAGCTTTATGCAATCGGCGTCTTCAAGCTCCTTGTGGAAGGTGGCGGCCAAGTCAATGCGTCGTTCTTGTCTCATTGCCTGGCCGATCGAATCGCATTCTTTTACGCCCCAAAAATCCTTGGCGGCCCCGACGCGAAGAGAGCGGTAGGCGGTGCCGGGGCTCACGATTGGAATGAGATTTCCAATTTGACCGCCGTCTCCTGGCAGGAACTTGGGCCTGATTTATTACTGACCGCCAAGCTCGCTCCCCAAAAACAGCTTGCCCGATGAGTCACTTCATCACAACCTACCACCAACCATGTTCACTGGGATCGTTGAAGAAGCAGGGCATATCGACCGGATTGAGCGTCATGAGGATTCAATTGGCCTAACCATTACGGCGCCGGTATGCGGAGAAGATCTAAAGCAAGGTGACAGTCTTGCCGTAAACGGTTGTTGCCTGACCGTCGTCTCAATCGAGCCACGCAGCTCACAGAAGGCAATCACGGTCAATCTCCTGGAAGAGACTTGGAAGCGCACCAATCTCCAACATGGGACGGCCGGCGCCAAAGTGAATCTGGAACGGTCGTTGCCGGTCAACGGGCGCATCGGCGGGCATTTCGTGACCGGTCACATCGACGGCGTCGCCCGGATCACCCGCTGGGAGAAGGTCGGCAATGACTACTTCCTGGAAGTCAACGCTGACGAAGCGATCATGCGCTATGTGATTTTTAAGGGGGCCATCGCGGTTGATGGAATCAGCCTAACCATAGCCAGTGTCGAGCAAGATCGGTTTCAGATCTGGATCATTCCCCATACTTATAACGTGACCGCTCTGCCCGAACGTCAGGTCGGTGACGCGGTTAACGTCGAGGTCGATATCCTCGGCAAATACGTGGAGCAATTCGTGCAGTCCCCAAACCGGCAGCAACCGTGAGGGGAACGGGCCGAAGGTCCGGAATCACATCCTCTTTTACAAACGGCCGGAAAGCCGGCTAAAGCAAGGAGGGCGTTCGAGCACGCCGCCGAATTTCCGGACGCCGTCACGGAAAGCGGTGTTTCGCTCAAACTGCTGGCCAAATGGAAGGCCTTGCAATGCCGCCTTGCCCGTCTCCTCCTTCCTATCGACACGGACAAACCGGCCGGCACCGGAACCGACCCGGCACCTGGAGCGCTGTCACAGCCGAATGCGAAAAGGCATGAACAACTTAAAAAGGACTTCAGCGAGGTGGCGTCTTCAGCGGTGGGCAGTTCGAATCCTTTCAACCACCGCATCCTGCGGGACCTCCTCCAAAGAGAAAAGGCCGTGCACGAGGCTTATCCGGAGCATTGGTGGCAATCGGTTGTCCCGCGATGGCAAAGGGCCCGGGAGATAAACGAAGCCACACGCGCCTTTTTTCATGAGCATCCCGATTTGCTCCGGGAGAGCGTCGGTTTTGGTGTCTCTCGCTGGTCGGGGTTTCCACGATAGTCGGCGTCATCGGTCTTGGGATCACCTACCGAGGCTTTCGTCAGCAGATCCGGTGGAATCGCCTTAAGAGCACGATTGAGCAAATGACGCCCTTCGCTACGGAGCATGCGGTAACGCTCCGCTCGCAAATCGATGGCTCCCCTATCGACGTAGAAGCGGACGGTCAAGCGCTGCAGCAAGTGTTGACCAACCTAATCGACAACACATTGAAGCATGCGCCTCAAGGGTCCGAGATCAAAGTGGGATTGGAGTTTCCCGAAAAGGAAGGGACTTAGCAAGACGCGGGCGTCGTCGGCCTCTGGGTCGCAGACGATGGCCTGGGCATCCCTATCGTGGAGCAATCGCGAATCTTCAAGCGCTTTTACCGGCTTGGATCGGAGCTCCGACGCGAAACGATGGGGGCGGGAATCGGACTTAATCTGGTATGGCATATCATAACCGCCCACAATGGAACAATCCGAGTCGAGAGCGAGCCGGGACATGGTGCGCGTTTCAAAATTGAACTGCCGATCCCGATCATCATGGTGACCGCCAAGAGCCAGGTCGAGGACCGCATCCATGGACTCGACATCGGTGCCGACGATTACGTCGTGAAGCCATTCAGCACCGAGGAGCTGCTCGCTCGGGTCCGGTCCGTGCTCCGACGCTACACCCGACCGACGGAATCGATCGATCGGGTTACCCTCGGCTCAACCGAGATCGACTTCGAACAACAGAAAGCTTGGCGTTCCGGCAAGCCGGTCCACCTGACCCGGAAAGAATTCGCAATGCTCCACCTCCTGACGGAATCCCGCGGCGAGGTCGTTTCTCGCGAACGCTTTCTCGATGTCGCTTGGGGCTACACCGCCTTTCCATCGACCCGCACCGTCGACAATCATATCGCAAGCCTTCGCGTCAATATCGAGCCCGATCCGGAAAACCCACGCTGGCTTCGAACCGTTCATGGCGGAGGCTATCGACTGGAAACCGAACCGGGCAGCAATTCCAATCTAAATCGAAGCCCCGACGACAAAAAATGAGACGGCCGTCTCATTTTTTGTCGCGTTAACTTGGGTCGGCGGCGGGCACTGCAGGTTGTCGCAGGTGCTGCGGGCGTTGGGCAGACGGGAAAGAAAGGTCGCGAAGCGTTTGGAGTGCGCTGACTCGTCAGCGCTGTGGATTCGGCGGTCGGCGCCAAACAAATCGTCTCGTCAGAAATGACATTTTCCTGACGACTTGTGGGGATCGATTTGGGATCATGCCGCTCTTAAAAACAACACAGGAGACAGACAATATGAAACAGAGAATCATTCTGACGGTGCTGATGGCGGGGTTATTGGTCCCGGCCCTCTCCCATGGACAAGCCGTCTCGGACACGTTCCGGGAAGGACTCTTCCAGGAAGAGGCCAATCAAGACCTCTCGGCGGCAATCAAGGCGTACCAAGAGGTGCTTCGCCAATTCGACAAGAAGCCGCACATTGCGGCATCAGCCCTCTTTCGATTGGGTGAGTGCTATCGCAAGCAGGGAGAGACCGAGAAGGCCGGCGAATTTTACCGAGAGGTTATCACCGAATTCGCAGGCCAAGAGACGCTTGTTCGACTCGCCAAACAGAATCTCAAGGCGACGAACCGGTGAGAAGTGGGACGCCGAGGACAGCGCCCCGCTATCATTGCGTATTGACATTCGGTTGAGAGCGTCTCACTGTCACTGACGTCACAGCATTATGCTTAACTGGCATCAACAGAGACGGGACCAAGGTGTGCCGACTGTCAGTGTACTGACTGGCCCTGTCACTCTCGCGTTTTTGACATGGAAGCGCTTTGCCCGCGACTCTCTCCGGCCGGTTGCGCCCGTGATTGGCCGATCTCAGGAAGCGCCATTTGAATCACGACACAAAGCCTTATGCTGTGAGACGGTCTGCCCTGTCAATCTGCTCTCCTCCGCGTAACGGCCAAATCAGTCCCCCACCGAACCAGATAAGCCAATATGATTGAATCACTAATTCTCGTCCGTCTGCTTACGCCTTCCAAAAAGGCGATCACCACAACGCGCCTAAAAAACGACTTGGCCCCCTTAGCTCAACATCGCTACGAGGGGTCGGCATGGACCAACCGCGTTGACACCGGCTTACGCGATTTGGAACAACAAGGCTATCTCACGCAGTCGAAGCCCAACCGGGCGATCAAGCTCGAGCTAACCTCAGCCGGAAGGCAAAAGGCCTTGAAATTTCTCGGAGTTGAAGCCATGCCCGACAATCTAACATGGACCAAGCTAAAAACGGAGTATCTAACTGTAAGGGCACTCAATCTCGAGCAAAATAGCGTCGAGGCACGTGCCCGCGTCGGCCAAGCTTCGGGCCTCAGAGGCAGCATTCTGAAACAGCACTATGACCTCCCGGGGAGCGCCCTGCCGACTGAATCGCAAGCACTTGACGCGTTGCTTTGGCGACAGCTAGGCATAGAAACGACCAAGCGTTTTACGCTTGGCGAGGTCAAGAAGATGCTGCTCAACCAAGCGCTCGGTTCCAAGACGCCGGTCGACTTAAAGAGAGCCAAGCTGCTTTTGCCGGCTAAAGCGGCGGGGGCCCGTCGCACTGATTCCAACGATCTACGCCTTAGCGTTCTCCGAAGCTTGGTGGATGGGGAAACCGACGCGAAGACCACCCCCGCGGGGCTCCGGCAATTCGGCCGGCAGGTTCAGGAAACAGCCCGGCATTGCTCGAGCGGCTGGTTCGGCCCAAGAAAGGTTTTTATTTCTCACGTCTGGCAAGACTTTCAAGCAAAGAACGCCGATTATCAGCTCGACGAAGCGACTTTTAAATCCTGGCTGGTCCAGGCCAATCGGGAAGGATGTCTTTCCCTCAGCCGCGCAGACCTGGTTGAGGCGATGAATCCGCAGGATGTCGCCGACTCGGAAACCACTTATCTCAACGCATCGTTTCATTTTATCCACCTTCCCGAAAACGCCTCATGAGTACGACATCACCTGTTAAGCAGGATCCTCGCGTCGCGGCACTCGGCTCGCCGAATGCCCCGGAAGTATTTCAATCGGTTGCGCATTCCCAAGAGATTTGGAAGGAAGACCCTTTCGACGTTGAGGCAATCCATGAGGAAGCACGCGAGACGTTTCAACGGCTCCTTAATCGGGCAACAGCCAACCCCGGTCCGGATTCCGG
Organism: Verrucomicrobiota bacterium; assembly: GCA_018610125.1. GTDB lineage: Bacteria > Verrucomicrobiota > Verrucomicrobiia > Limisphaerales > JAHEOI01 > JAHEOI01. The sequence continues at coordinate 7,886 of JAHEOI010000186.1, read as the reverse complement.
GCGCATCTTTCTGCTATTGGGCGAGGCGGGCGCCGGGAAGACCCACCTTATGCGCGCCTTCCGAAACACCATACATGGTTCGCAGCGTGGCTACTTCGGCTACATGCAAATGACTACTCAGACGGATCATTATGGACGCTACATGCTGCGCAACTTGATCGCGTCCCTGGATCAGTCTTACCATGAAGTGCACACGCCGCAGAGTGGGCTGGCACGGCTCTCCAACGCCGTCGTCGACTTCGCTGTGCACCAAATGGCAACAGACGGCCCCCGCCAGATGCAAATGCGGGAAGCGCTACGCGCACTTCGTGAAGACGATCTCAGCCAGGATGCCTTAAACGAGACCGTCTACTCGCTTGCCTCTCAAATTCTCAGCCACACGCGGTTGACGGGTATCGACTTCAACCTCTTGGTGGCATTAATCTACCTTCAAACCGGCCATCCCGAGTTGAAGAACCACGTTCTAAGCTTTTTGCGCGGGGAGGCCCTCAGTGGTTGGCAGCAAAAGCGCTTAGGGGGCATTGTGCCCAAAGTCAACTCGGAAGATCCGATCTACCTTCTCCAGCAATTCGGACAGCTCATTCAGTTGGTCCATGAAGAGGCACTCGTCATCTGCCTGGACCAGTTGGAGGACGTGTACAACTTAGAGAATTCCGAGCAGCTTTTTCGACGTGCCATGGCGGCTGTGCGAGATATCTCGGATCAAGTCCCCTCAAGTATTATCGTAATAAGCTGCCTTGAAGATTATTATACCAAACTGAAAAAGGAATTGGCGGGATCATTGCTCGATCGCATTGAAGAAGCCCCAAAGCCTTATCGGCTGGAGAATAGCCGCGACGAATACGAGATCGCACAAATTGTCGAGCGCCGTTTACTCCATCTCTATGAGACCATGGAGGTGGCCCACGATCCCGACGATGCGCTTTATCCCTTTCCCTCCGACGGCCTGCACAAACTCTCAGGCTTCCGCACGCGCGATGTCATCAATGCTTGCCGCAAGTTCCAGGATCACCTGCGACGGTTTACCACCCTCCCTGCGAATTGGCCTGAAAAGGAAGGAGCTCCCCCTTCCGTTCCCAACGGTACGGCCGAGCTGCAGCAAGCATGGAACGACTTCCTGGCAACCTTCGAAAGCTCTCCCCCTACCAACTCGGATGAGCTGACAAAGATTCTCGCGCAAGCCCTTGAAACGTGCTCAGGCGACGTTAATACGGCCCGCTTCATAAGCGTAAGGCGAGACGGCACGCACATCGATGTCGATGGCTGGCTTGAGCCGCTAAGGGTCGGTCTCTGCAATAAGCAGGCCAAAGGAGGCGGCTTAAAACACCAGATTGAAGCGCTACAAAAGGCCGCTGGTGATCGGATCATGGTGTTAACGCGTACGACCGAGTTCCCTTCCAATCCAAAAACGAAGATCGCCCAGCAGATCGGCACCCTGATTACTCAAGGGGGCAGGCGCGTGGTCATTGAGGACTCGGATTGGCGAGCGATGATGGCTTTCGAGGTATTCAAGCAGAAGCATCGGGCGGATGCTGGCTTTGCAAAATGGCGGGTCCAGGACCGACCGCTCGGCCGTCTGTCAAGTCTGCAGGCGATTCTCGACCTTGACAACGCAGCCTTAACTAAGGAAGAGGACATTGACACAAGCGAATCCGAATCGAGCAAGGTCGGGACGCCGGACACGGTGCCGGAGGTGTCCCCTACCACGACGCCCTTTAAGCTATCGGCGAACGAAATCCTCTTGGGTGAAACAATGGGAACCGTGTCGCGGCCAGTCACCTTGGACCCGAAATAATTGACCCGCCACGCTGCCTTCCTGGGCGGGACCGGAAGCGGCAAGACAACTGTGGCCGTCAATATCCTCGAGCAGCTCATGGTCAATGGGATCTCTGTCATTATGATCGATCGCAAGGGCGACCTCTGCCGTTATGCCGATCCGAAGGCTTGGAGCGAGGACGGGCTGGACGCCGATGCCAAATCGCGAATCCATTCTTTGCGCGACCATGTTCACGTTTCACTCTATACCCCTGGCCATACCGGAGGCAATCCGTTGGCAATATCTCTTGTTCCCCCCGATGCCTCTAATTTATCGCAAATGGAGCGCGAACGTGTCGCCCGTTGCTCCGCCAATGCTTTGGCCCGAATCATGGATTACACCTCTCAAACGCCTGCACAGAAAGCACAATACGCCATCCTGTTAAAAGCAATCCAAGTCCTTTTGGAGATGGTGGAACCGAGCCAAATCACGGTCGATCAGCTTATTTGTTTCATCGACGAGCGCGCCCCCAGCTTGGTCAACGCGATTGGAAAATTGGAGGATAAGCACTTCTCCAAGCTGGTCGAGAACCTTCAGGCCACTCGCCTGACAAAGGGAAGCCTCTTGGATGGCTCAGGCAAGCCCCTCGATATCGGTGCATTACTAGGCGGACGCGCCGAAGGGGCTGATAAGAAGCCGCAGCTCAGCATCATCAGCACCAAGTTTCTCGGCGACAACCAAGACATCGAGTTTTGGGTGGCACAGTTCCTCGTCGCAGTGGAGCGGTTCGTCAACCAAAACCCTTCAAATATGTTACAGGCGGTCCTGCTGTTCGACGAAGCCGACGTCTACCTCCCGGCCGCCCGCAAGCCGGCTACCAAAGAGCCCATGGAAAGCCTTCTCAAACGGGCACGTTCCGGCGGAGTTGGATTGTTCCTGGCCAGTCAAAGCCCTGGAGATTTTGACTACAAGAGCAGGGATAATATCCGATCTTGGTTCCTCGGCCGGATCAAGGAAGAAACCGCACTTAAAAAGATGAAGCCGATGCTTAGCGAGTGCAAAAGCGATGTCTCCGATCAATTACCGGCGCAGGAGCCGGGGGAATTCCATATCACGCGTGACGGTCAAGTCGAAGCCTTCAAAGCAAATCGATCGCTGATTCAGCCGACTCAACTTCCCGAAGATCGGATCCTCGAGCTAGCACGCGGCTGAAGCGTCACGTGCCTTCCTTCGTGGCCACCCTCACGGGGATTGGCACAGATCATGCTGGGGCTTTCTTAGGAAGCCTGAAGTGCTGGTGCTCAGGAACACGTTAAATGGAAGCCGGTATTGAAGCCGCAGCTTTAGCCAACTTGTTAACCATTCGCCGAATTATGTGCCCGTAAATAGCGCAGGGATTGCTCATGGTTTACGTCATAGGCTCGCGTCGATTTCAATCCAGAGAGTCGGAGCTCTCTGACCAAGAGACGAACGGGGATGGGGGGAAGCCCCAACCGTCGAGGCCCGCGCCGGACTGTCAAAGCGATGCTGATATGGACACAATCGATCTCCGACCCGTCCGTGTGATGCTGGTTGATGATGATACGCTCGTGCGTGAGGCCGTGGCCAAGCTCCTCCAATCAGAGCGAAGGATCGAGCTGGTCAGCGAGGCGAGCGACGGACGGGAAGCAGTAAGCCTGGTCAACCAGGCCGAACCGGATGTGATTCTTATGGATGTCTCGATGCCGAATATGGACGGCCTGCAAGCGACACGCCTCATTCGTGAAGAGCACCCTGAAATCGGGATAATCGGGCTTTCGATGCGCGAAGACAACGCCGAGGCGATGTACGAAGCCGGGGCTTCGGCTTACCTATTTAAAGGGACCTCATCCAGCACCCTTGTGAATGCGATTCTAACGCATCATCAAAGGCCGACGGCATGATAGCGGCCTCGTCCAACCAAATTTGAGGCATTTGAGTCAATTTCTGACGCTTGCCCTCACCGATGGGCTCGTCCCAAGCAATTTGCGAGGACGGGAAAAAATATACCTTTCCCGTTCCGCGAAGCGGAAACTCAGCGAGGCGTAGACAGAAAGCGTTGAATGCAACCAAAGCTCTTGTTTAGCCGCATGCTTCGAATGGTCAAAGGCAAAAACGCCTCGCTAGCGGTTTTTGATCTCCCGAAACATCGCCTCCACAGCCTTTTTCTGTTTCGGCTTAAGCTCAGGTCCCTGAATTTCCCGTAAGGTCAGCCTTGCCGCTTCGTATTGACCCGATCGAACCATCGACACGACCGGACTTACGGAGCGATCACTCTCTTCGAAGGCCGCCTTTAAATTCGACACGGCTTTTTCAAGTCCGGACTTTTTGGATTGAGACTCGTTTCCGACGGCTTCCGACTCTTTTGAGCCGAGCTCCCCTTGCTCCGTTCCGTTTGTCCCGCCATCCGAAGAAGTCTGCTTACCACATCCGGCAATGCCAATTGCAGCCAAGGAGACGATTCCGATCCAAAATATTGAGCCCGCATTTTTCATATCATTCGCTAGCGAGGCGTTGCCTCAGACCGCCAAGGCATTAGGTCTTGCTAAGCCACTTGGCCGCATCGAATGTTTTCCTCTCTACGCCTCGCTGATTTTCCGCTTCGCGGAAGGGAAAAAGGAAATTTTCTTAACGCCTCGCCACAGATTCCTTGAGGCCGAAAACAATGGTGAGGGCAAGCTGTCAAAACTTGACCCAAAAACATCAAATTTGCTTTGTTCAAGGAAACTATCTGGGTCAAAATTCCCAACTAGTGGGGACAGCTCCCCTACCACCAATCCCCTACCACCATTTCCAAGATATATCGGCTCCCTGACCGGCCCAATTCAAAAACTCGTCGGGCCAATTCACGAATTCAACATGGTTATCCCCGAAAAGCATGGCGTAACGCGGATCGCCCTCAAAATTATGCCACTGACTCCGGTCATCCGTGACGCCACGGTTGCCGTGCCAGATCCAGTCACCTTGAATAATCTTGGTGCTCGGCTTTCTTGCCACTTCGCTCGCCTTGATTGGGGTGGCTTCAGGGGGACGTGACGTAATCGACGTGCCGCCACTCGACCCGCCCCTTCGACTGCGCGGGCTTTTCTGCACTCCGAGGTAGCTTTCAATCCCGATCACCTGCTTCACTCTAAAGGCATCCCACCACGCGACCCTGTAACTGTTCCCCAACTGCTTGAAGGCATTGTCAATGCCCTTAAGGACATCCCCACTGTCGGAGGGACATCGAAAAACCTCGACATTTCCGACATATTGATTAAGGGGTCTTTCTTCAGCAGGGACATCGCCATTGGTCGGCTGATTTGAATGGAGCTTCCCATCGGCCCCGCCCACTGACGCGATTCCGGGAGCCAGAGGATACCATCCGTTGTTATCATCCGTATACATTTGATAGGCCATGCCGATTTGGTGCTGGTTACTGGTACACTTGGCTCGCTTGGCCTGCTTCTTAGCCGTGGCCAAGGCCGGTAGCAACATCGACGCCAGGATCGCGATAATCGCGATCACCACCAGCAGCTCTATCAGGGTGAATCCTTTAAAGCGGTTTCTCCCTGCCGGCGGATGGCTCCAAAACAGCGGCCTCATTGTTGCCGTATTCCCGATTTTCATAAGCCTTTTCGTTTCTTAAGTGCTCACGGTCTCATCGATTCCCGTAACCTTATTGGACCAGCCGAAAGAACTGCTGTGACCGGTCACCGAGCGGGATCCGAAACGGACTGCTTGCGTCCTGGACGTTTTCATACGGGCCGCCGGCCTTATCGGCCGATTGCAATGTCCCATTTGCCCATTCGAGCACAAGCTCGTCGTCTTGGATCTCAACTCGATTAAACTGAGGGGGAGTCGCGGTGACTTCAGGCGTGCTTTGGGCGACATTTGGATCGAATCCGGCAAAAAGCTCGGTCCGATCCTCAACGCCATCCTCGTCCGTGTCACGTTTCACGGGATTGGTGCCGGTATCGGCCAAGCTGACAAACGAGCCCGTATTGGTCTCAACGCCATCGTTGAGGCCATCGCCGTCTGTATCGGGATTGAGCGGATTGGTACCGGTGTCGTCACTACTTACGAACTCGCCGCTCCCGGATTCCACACCGTCCATCAAACCGTCCCCATCCGTGTCGGGCGTGGTCGGATCGGTCCCGGTGTCCATGGCATCGACAAATTCTCCCGTTCCCGATTCGACACCATCTGCCAGGCCATCGTCGTCCGTATCGCTACCATTGGGATCGGTGCGGCGCTGAAATTCTTTCACGTTGCTGAGACCATCGCCATCGGCATCCGCCCCACCATCTTCCGAGCTCGGATCCAAGCCGACCTCTTGTTCATAGATATCGGGCATACCATCGCCGTCACCGTCCGGCAGATCGCCCATCTCCTGCGGCGAGGCCCCTTGAGCCAACGCCCGGATCTGAAGCGGTTGCAGCCCCTGCGCGAAGACGGCAAACTCATCGAGCATTGCGTGAATCCCTTCTTGACCTTCTCCAATGAGATGCGGTCTGACACCGAGAAGCAATTCGGTGAAATCCCCGGGCAGTGGGGCCGTGTTTTGCCCCTCGAGGAAGAGCTTGCCGTCGATCCAGATTTCCTTGTCCGAGCCATCCTTGACGAAGGTGTAGTGGTGCCAGTCCAAGAAGAATTCACCTCCTTCGGCATCTTCAAAGGTGGTTATATCCCCGCTAAGGCGTTGAGTCATCCCATCGCAGCATCCGGCGGTATCGAAGAAAACGCTGGTTCCAAACGGCAAATGGGATTGTGCCCCTCGATTATTCCCGGAGCTCGAAGGCGAGAGCATCCAGAATGTCGAGCTGTTGACGGTTGGCGTATTCCATTTCTGCCAGAACGAGACCGTCATTTGGTCGTTGATGCTCGTGCCATTCAAAAATGCTGCGTCCGCGACACGGAGTAGTTGGTCCTCACTTGTGGTCCCAAAATCAATTGCCCGGTCACCGGCCTCTCCTGAATGGCCGCCGCCATCCTCCGTCAACCCCGCTCCGTTCTCAAGGGCACCGACGAAGCCATTCGCCTCGTCCGCAACCTCACTCCCGTTGGAGGTCGAATTGAAGTTCCAAAATGCCAGCAAATTCGGCGCTTCCGGCTGAAGTGCCAAACTCTCCGGATCGGTCGGATCACTGGTGAGACCGCTTGCATTCAATGCGACCTCGGCGCCATCGCCGGCCCCGTCGCCGTCAGTGTCACTGACATTCGGATTGGTGCCGGTATCGCTCGCACTGCTAAAGCTGCCGGAATCGGTCTCCGCCTGATCCTCCAGCCCATCGCCATCCGTGTCGGGACTCTTGGGATCGGTGCCGGTATCTTCGGCGCTGACAAAGCTGCCCGTGTTGGTCTCGATACCATCCGCCAGCCCGTCGCCGTCGGTATCGGCATTGTCGACGCCGGTTCCGATTCGAATTTCCTCGACGTTGGTCAGGCCGTCGCCATCCAAGTCGGCTTCGCCGTCACCGGGATCGCTCTTATCCAGTCCGAGTGCCTCCTCGACCAAATCCGAGATTCCGTCGCCGTCCCCATCCTTTCCAATCGCTTGAGGCGAGGTGCCTTGAAACAACGCTTCAATTTCGAACGAGTTCAAAGCGCTGGCAAAGAGAGCAAAGTCATCGATTGCGGCATGGATCCCTTCTTCGCCATTGCCGACACTCTGAGGCCTTACCCCAAGAAAGAGTTGTTGAAAGTCACTCGGTAGCGGCTCCGGATTTTGGGCCTCGGCAAATAATTGGCCATCGATCCAAATTTGTTTCGTTGACCCATCTTTGACAAAGGTGAAGTGATGCCAATCTTGGAAAAAGGCCGGGCCCTCGGCATCCTCGAAGGAGGCGATTCCTTGGCTAAGGCGCGTGTCACCGCCGCAGCAGCCAGCGGTGTCAAAGAAAATACTCCCATTGCTCCATGGCACATGGGCCTGGGCTCCTCGCTGATTGGGCGGATCGCTCGAAGGCGAAATCAGCCAAAACGTTGAGCTATTGACCGGCTCGGTATGCCACTGCTGCCAGAACGAGATGGTCATCTTATCGTGGACGCTGACGGCATTGAGAAATGCCCCATCATCGACGGAAAAGAGCTGATCCTCACTGGTCGTGCCAAAATCGACGGCCCGGTCCCC
>JAHEOI010000185.1 GCA_018610125.1 Verrucomicrobiota bacterium | reverse complement strand
GCTGTTGCGGTAGGGACGGCACTCCGCTGCCGTCCGGTCCCGGACGTCGGGGACGACGACCCGATTCAACGAGGCGTCGACACTCCATGCCTTGGCGGCCTGAGGCAACGCCTTGCTAGCCATCCTCGGGCCTTTCCAACAAATATCCGGCATCTTGAAGTGCGTTCTCTTTCCCGTTGTGCACAGCAAACTTCGCTCCTGGATAGATTGCCGCACAGGCGTATTCGCCATCTTTGTTGATCGCGTAGAAGGTGTCGTTAAATTTCGGATACCCTTTTCGATAGAGTAAACGGCGATCGACGGTCTTTTGGCAGATCCGTTCGAGCACGTCGAGGATGGCCTCATGCGGTTTCATGCCATGGCGCATGTTTTCAACGACAATACGGCTTCCGGAAGAAAGAATAACCGCTTCTCCTCTGCCGGTTGCTCCGGCCGCACCGACCTCGTTATCGACATAAAGCCCGGCACCGATTATCGGCGAATCTCCCACGCGCCCGGGAATCTTGAACGCAAGTCCACTGGTGGTGGTGGTGCCCGAAAGCTCGCCTTTTTCATTTAAAGCGCAGCAATTAATGGTCCCGGTCGGGCGTTCGAAGCCGAGCTTGCGTTCGTCCTCGCCGAGCCAATCATCCTGGTCGGAAAGGCTCTCCTTCCACTTCAACCAGGCTTCGCGCGCCTTTTCGGTCAGGAGATCCTCTTCTTTGAATCCGTGGGCTTTCGCAAATGCGAGGGCGCCATCGCCGACAAGCATGATGTGATCAGTCCGCTCCATGACAAGCTGAGCGACCCGGGAGGGCCTCTTAACGCCCTTTAGCGCACCTACCGAGCCCGCCCGGTAGGTCGGTCCGTGCATGACGCAAGCATCAAGCTCCACAACCCCTTGGTCATTGGGATAACCGCCATACCCGACAGTCATCTCGTTCGGATCTTCTTCGACCAGATTAACGCCGGCCACAACGGCATCAAGGGTGTCGATGCCTTGACGGATCTTTTCCATTGCCATGGCCGTGGCGTTAATCCCGTTCCCGCTGGCGATAACCACCGGCATACCGTGACGTGAAGAAGCGGTTTTCTCTCCGAATGTGGTCATTGCTTGAGAAAGCCCAAGGCCCGCAGATGCCCCTGCGGTTAAGCTTGTCTGAAGGAATTGCCGTCGACGGATCTTGGGTGAAGGCTCGTGAGATCCCATATTAACGCGGGACGGTGCCGGGACCGTCCATCTCGTTCTCTTGGACGTTCTTTCGTTAGAAGCATTCGCGGTCGACAGAACGCGTCGCCGTCAACCCCCGAGCCGGTTACGGTTGCTGCCCTTGGGGGGAGTGGGTGCTGTTGTGTCCCGCTAGATAGGTTTCGACATAAAGGAGATTCTCTTCTCCGGCACGCTGAACGACTCGGAGCAGGCCTTCCATGGTCGAGACCTCTTCCAATTGCTCGCTGACGAACCAGTTCAGGAATGTCTGAGTGGTGTAGTCCTTTTCTTCCACGGCCAGAGCAACGAGGTTGTTGATTTGCTCGGTTACTTTTTTCTCATGGTCCAGCGAATGCTGGACGGCTTCTTCGGCCTTGTTGAAATCGGCCTTCGGGGCCGGAATCTGGGGGATATGTACGGTGGCGTCCGTATCGACCAAGTATTTGACGAATTTCATTCCATGCTGCCGCTCCTCGTCGGCTTGCTTGTAAAAGAAACTCGCCAATTGTGGCAGGCTTTCGCGGTCGAAATGGGACGCGATCGCGACATACTGAAGCTGAGCATTGAACTCGTTCCCAATCTGCTCGTTGATTGCCTGGCTCATCTTCTTACTGATCAGCATGAAATCCTCCCGAAGATACGTTGTTTTCTTCCGAATGTTCGCTATCAATGACGAAACCTTACCCCATCCCATTAAGACAAAGCAAAATTGATGTTTTTGAGTCAAGTTTTGACGCTTGCCCTCACTATCATTTTCGGTCGCAAGGAATCTGTGGCGAGGCGTTAAGAAATTCTCTTCTTTTCCCTTCCGCGGAGCGGAACATCAGCGAGGCGTAGACAGGAAGCGTTGAATGCAACCAAAGCTCTTGTTTAGCCGCATGGTTCGAATGGTCTGAGGCAACGCCTCGCTAGGCCTGCCCCACGCGGAACCGCTGGTCTGCCGTGACGCAGATTGCCAAATCTGCCGATAGTGCTGACTCTGAGCTCATCGCAACGCGGTCACCAATAGCCGGTCTACTTCCCAATGGCACGATAAAACGTGGTCCCTGAGTCGACCTCCGTCCTGAATTGAAATCGGGTTTGATCTCCGGTTCCGGAAAGCTCGGCGTTGGGGTCCTCGGTCCATGGTCCGGTCGGGCTGGGTGCCTTTTGTAGCTCAAGTCCGTCAAGCGAACCGGCCAGAACCTTGATGTGAACCATAACTTCCGGCCCTGTCAAACGCTCAACTCGTGTGATCTTGGTCGACTTCGATTGCCAGTGGGCGGCGACGCCCTTTACCGGCCCCCATGGAAGCCAGCGATTTGAAACTTTCGCCCGCGCTCGGAGCTGATAGTTGCCCTGCTTTTCGTTCGGGGAAAACACGAATTGGGTTTTCAGACCCGCATTGTGGATTGTGCGGCCCACGAGCCTCCGGGTATCTGTTAGCCGTAGATCGTCCAGATACCATCCGCGCCCCTCCTGGGCGCCGAGAAAGCCGGATTCGGTCACATCATAGACAAACCGAATCCGGATCTCCTGGCCGGCAAAATCGCTTAGGGAAACCGTGCGTCGAGTGAAGTCCATTTCTCCGTTATCTTGGTCTTCGGTGCCCGTTTGGCGCCAGACCGTTTCCCATTTTGGGCTTTGTCTGGTTGACACCTCAATGCGGGCTTCTTGAGTATCGGTGGCCACCCCTAGCCGACTCAAGAATGTCAGCTCACCGTTCGAGCCGGGTCGAAACCGCTGCTTCCAGACAACCTTCGGGATGGGCCATTGCCTATCGTTACTGTTGAACTTCACATGCGCAAGCTGTAGCGCATAGTTTCCTTTTCCCGCGACGTCGTTTTGGCGGATTGAATAGGCAAGCGACTTTTTTATACGAAAATGCTTCAGTTTTGTCTCAAAGCCTTTCGATCGGGAAACGGGGATCCCCCGGCTGGATTCCCATTGATACGCCTTGGCGGCACCGACCGGATTGAATGTGAAGATGGCTTCGCGGTCCGGGCGGAGCCTCTCGGGCCCTGTCAGCTTCGGCGGGGTGTATTCGGGTAAGTGATCCAGCTTGACGTTTTCTTCGTTGGAGACGGTTACTTCCCGACTCGTGGAGGGCAGGCCAGGGGCCGAATATTGGACAGTATAGGTGCCATCTCCGGGAACAGGCACGGCATAGCCGCCCGAGCTCGCTGTGATGCCTTCAAAGCTGGAGCCCTCCACCTCTACCCGGACGTCGGCAATGCCTTCGTTAATGTCGTAAAACGCGTCACTGTCCAAATCGTAATAAACAACCCCCGTAATGAAGGGGAATTCTTCGCGTCGGATGGCAAAGAGCTGCGTGACGAGCTGCGGTCCGACGGTCTTACCATCCGTGCCCGGAATCGTTTTTGTGCCTGTGACGACTCCCACTCCGATTTCTCGGAAATCGCCGCTGTGAATATTCAATCGGTGGTTTGGGGGATCCTGCAGCCCGGTGGGGCCTTCTCCCCAATCGATTTCAAAGCCGGCATGGGCGTGAAAGACCGATTTCGCAAAGGAAAAGACGTTCTCCGACCAACGTGCCCACTCATAGCCTTGTGCCGTCGCACGATCCCCTCCGTCTGTCCCATTCGGGCCGATGTGCCCTTGGAAGGTTTCCTCCAGCATAAACTCACTGTGTATCTTTGATGCCTTGGTGAGCTTTGCGTTCGGCGCAAGTGGGGGGCGGGCTGGCAGAGTCGCCATGTCTGCCTTAAAAATGGTCAAGTTGCTTGAGAAGAAGTCGATGGCTCCCAATACTTTCGGATTGCCTGTATTGGCTAGTCGCTGGGCTTCAGCCAATGGATCCGCCCGTGCCCGATTAATTAGCTCGACGTAAAGCTGGGCCTTGGGCCCGAATTTGCCGATCGAGTATTCCGTGGCTTCCGTTTCGGCTGATTGCTGGAATGGACGGTATGGCTCGACTGCGTCACGTATTTGAACCGGAGGCGCGGGTGGCGGAGCCTCGAAGGCTTTACGGTCGATAGGAGAGCTCGCCGATCCGGTATAAGCTAAGACAAGCGCCAGCCCCGTCGGCACAACAAGAGACAACAGTCGCACATGAACAACAGAATAATAGCTCTTCATCAGGTCCTTTCCTGTTAGTATAACCAACGTATTCGTCTTAATCCATTTGCCTAGGATGAAAAAGAGGGTTTACTGAAAACAGATCTGCCGGACGCAGTCATTAAAATCCTTGGCACCTGAGAGGAGCTTGATTTCAACCCGCATGAAGTAGATCGGGAGATCGCGTCGATCCAATTTGGTAAACCGGACCGAGTCCTTCTGTGTGGTTACGATCACTTCGGCTTGCCGTTTCTTGCTCCGGTTGATGACATTCAAAATCTCTTGTTGACTAAAGCGATGATGGTCGGCAAAGCGCTTGGTGTAGACCAAATCGGCTCCGAGGTTGCGGAGGCCGTTTTCGAAGCTTTCAGGCTGAGCGATGCCGCTCATGGCCGCGACCCGTTTTTGTTTCAAAAATTCAAGGCCTTGTTGTTCCCCGGTGAAGACATCCTCGAAATAGACCGGGTGATGGACACACTCAATGATGCCGGCTTTGGGGTTAAGCTGGGTGATCTCGTTTCGGAGCGCTTCGGAATGACCGTTGCTTTTCGTGATGAAGATCGTGTTGGCGCGCGCCAAGTGGGTCACCGGCTCTCGCAGAGTCCCCCTGGGTAAGAGGTGGTGGTTGCCCCACGGTTGTTGATAATCGATTAGGACAACGTCCCAACGGCGGCCGCGAAGCTTCCAGTATTGGAAACCGTCATCCAGCAAAAGAGTATCGCAGCCGAATCGCTCGATTGCGTAACGGCTGCTCTTGACCCGGTCTTTGTCGACTAGCACCACGACATCCTTCAGGTTGGAAGCCAGCATGAATGGTTCGTCGCCGGCGGATTCCGAATCCAGAAGAAGCGACTTGCCATCGGAGACGACTCGGGGCGGGGTGATTTCATGTTGTAGAAGCAGCTTCTTGAAGAGACGCTGGTGTAACGGAGGCGGTTTGGAGCGATAACCGCGGGAGAGAATAGCCACTTTACGGCCTTGATTCTGGAGCTCGCGGGCGAATTTCTCTACGACCGGCGTCTTGCCGGTACCCCCGACCGTGAGGTTGCCGATGGCAATGACTTGAACCCCGACGGTCGAGTCCCGAAGGATCCGCACATTATGGAGATAGCGTCGGGCTTTGATGGCCAGGGTGAAAAGTTTCGAAAAGAAATACAACAGAAGCCGGACCGCCGCCGCGCGCTTGCCTCGGCGTTGCTCGAAGATGACCCCTAAAATGAATGTCTCAAGGGCCTCGGTCCATGCCCGGATGGTCTCACGCATTAATGACTATAGTCTGCCAGGAAGCCGCTGAAATGGAAAGCCTCCGACCTGGATTCTCTTGTCCAACACGGTCTGAGGCAACGCCTCGCTAGGGAAAGAAACATCAAACACCATTTACCTGGGAAGCTTGGTGAGTAAGACTGGAACCATGAAGAGGACCGAATTGTTGGCGGCTTATCCTCGGTTAAACCCAGATGGAATCAATGGTGATATTTCGGCGGCGGATCTGGTCGATCATGCCTTTTGGGCCTACAATGGCGGCCGGTTGCGAGAGGCGGTCCACCTCTTGACCGAAAAAATGCTCCCCAACAACGGACTGGTCGGCATAAGCCTGACCGGGGCATTAACCCCTGCCGGATTGGGCAAATCGTGCTTGGTCCCATTAATGAAGGCCGGATTCGTGGATTGGATTGTCTCAACCGGGGCCAACCTCTATCACGACCTCCATTACGGCCTCGACATGCCACTCCATGCCGGCTCCCCGTTTTTGAATGATGTCGAGCTCAATCGGAAACAGATCATCCGCATCTATGACGTCTTGTTCGATTATAATGTGCTGCTCGATACCGATGCATTCATCCGGGAGGTCATTCAGGCCCCGGAATTTCAACGCAGTATGGGAAGCGATGAATTCCATTATCTCCTTGGCCAGTATGTCTGCGAAAGGGGCCAAAAGCTTGGGCTTAAGGACCAGTCGATCCTTGCCACCGCGTATGAGTGCGGTATCCCCATTTTTACCAGCAGTCCCGGCGATAGCTCGCTTGGCATGAGTATTGCTGCTATGTCACTCCGCGGACATCAGCTCGCCTTCGATGTCAATCGCGATGTCAATCAGAGCGCGGCGGTCGTCTATGACGCCAAGAGTGCCGGCTTGACTTCGTCGGTTTTCATTGTAGGGGGAGGCTCTCCGAAAAATTTTATGCTGCAAACAGAGCCTCAGATCCAAGAAGTAATGGGAATCCCGGAGTGGGGACACGACTACTTCCTTCAAGTGACGGACGCCCGCCCGGATACCGGAGGTTTGAGCGGCGCCACGCCGGCGGAAGCGGTCAGTTGGGGGAAAGTCGATCCGGGGACCCTGCCGGATTGCGTCGTGGCCTACGTCGATTCCACCGTTTCGCTACCCTTAATGACAGCGTATGTCCTCAACCGCTCGCAACCGCGCCCGCTAAAACGCCTTCATGAGCGGCGGGAAGAGATTCACGATAAACTGAAAGAGAAATATTTGGAAATCGGGCGCGTCGGTAAGACGCAGTCAAAACGTCGCCCGCCCAAGAAAGCGAGCAGTGGGGGGCGGAAGTTGGGATGATTTTTCGCTTCCGATTCCCGCGAAAAACTCAGGCCATGCTTGCATCATCGACACTGGCGAGACAAGATGGCCTTTAGCAACGTGAAACCAGGTGGTCCGCATTAGTGAGATTAGCATGAGCCAATCATTGCCAGAACCCGACTTCGATTTGAATCGGCACTTCCTGCCGGAATGGGCCCAGCGCGCCCCCGATGTGAAGACGCCGAGCAACTTCGTTG
>JAHEOI010000184.1 GCA_018610125.1 Verrucomicrobiota bacterium | reverse complement strand
GGGACGCCGGTCTCGGCCGCTTTGGATATTGCCCGCACAGTTTGTCGCCGTGCGGAGCGACGGGCTCAGGCGCTGGACGAAAGCGGGCAGCTCCTGAATCCGGAAATATTGAGCTTTCTGAACCGATTTGGGGATTGGCTATGGCTTGCCGCACGGTGGGTCGAAACCAAGGCGGGTCGGTGATGGTATACCCGCGAAGGGCGCGAATAAAGAAGAGATGGAGCTCAAACCACTCCCCCACTCAGCCCAACCACCCGGTAGACAGTGAAGAGCTCTTCACGGCCTTCTTTTCGGGATTGCAGTTCGAATTCGACGGCGTCATCGAGGCGGTCGGCCAGCGGTCCGTCGATCAAGGTCGGGGCGTCCGTCCCGCCAATGATCTTGGGGGAGATGGTCAAGTGAAGCCGGTGTACCAACCGGGCCTGAAAGAGAGCGGCATTGAGGTAACTTCCGCCTTCACAGAGCAGGCTTCGCACACCCCAATCTCGATAGAGCCATTGGAGTGTTGCTTTGAAGTCGATTTCGGCGGCACCGCTGACTTGAACATGATCCGCCACGCCGCGAAGACGGTCGAGCCGTTCTTGGCCGGCGTTCTCAGTCGTTACGACAACAATGGGCGAAAACCGTTTCTCAAAAAGGGTGGCTCCCGGATTCAACGTGCCCGATCCGCTGACGACAACGCGAAGGTTATACGGCTTGAGTCCGCGAGCGATTCGCTTGTCTCGGTATGGCTTGGGTCCCGGACCCATGTTGACGGCTTCCGTGTCGACGGTCCGCGCGCCTGCCATGACGGCATCGGCATAGCTGCGGAGCTCCAAGAGATGATCGTGATCCTCGGAGCTTGTGAATGAGGTCACACGCCGGTTCGCGGTTGCGATCTTCCCGTCGGCGCTGATGGCCAGATTCAAAAACACAAAAGGGAGCTCATGAGCCGGATCGTCCGGACAGTCAAATGATGAGCATGGCGTCTCCATAGCTGTAGAAGCGGTAACGTTGGTCGATTGCCTCCCGATAGGCCGCGAGGATTCGATCGCGTCCGGAAGTCTCTCCCGGCGAGGCAAAGGCGCTCACCAAAAGGAGCAAGCTCGAGCGCGGGAGATGGAAGTTCGTGATCAAGGCGTCAACGATTTGGAATCGGTATGGGGGATAAATAAAATGGTTGGTATAGCCCGACGAAGCCACCAACTTTCCTCTGTGGGTGGATGCGATCGCCTCCAGGACTCGGACGGTGGTGGTGCCGACTGCGACGATGCGTCCGCCGGATTGACGCACGTCCGTAATGAGCGATGCCGTCTCATGAGAGATATCGTACCACTCACAATGGATCGGATGATCTTCGACTCGCTCGGTCTGGACCGGCGAAAAGGTGCCGTAACCGACATGAAGGGTGAGATACCCTATTCGGATTCCGGCGGCGGCAATCGACTTGAGCAGGGGGGCGGTGAAGTGGAGGCCGGCGGTCGGTGCGGCAACGGAACCGGAAACACGACTGTAGACTGTCTGGTAACGCCTGCCATCTTCGATCGGCCTTGCTGCGCGTTGGATATACGGAGGTAAGGGGATTTCTCCCAATTGAGGTAGGATCTCGAAGAGGGAGTGAGTCCCGGAAAATCGGATGCGGTAGCGTCCGCTCTCCGACTCTTTGTTGACGATTGTGGCGGTGATGTCTGTCCGATTCCCTTCGGTGTCGTCAAGGCGAACCGTGTTTCCCGGGCGTAGGCGTTTGCCCGGTCGAGCCAATGCCCACCAGTCCAGCGGGGCATTCTGTTCGAGCAGGAAAAGCTCAATCCGCCCGTTTGACCCGACTTTACGACCGCGAAGCCTTGCGGGAATGACCCGGGTGTCGTTGAGTACCAGGGCGTCTCCCGGGCGCAAATACTCGATCACCTGCGAAAACTGGCGATGCGCCAGCGTCTCTCGGGAACGATCCATCACCAAGAGCCGCGACCGGTCCCTTTCTTCGGTCGGGCTTTGGGCGATCAGTTCCTCAGGGAGGTCATAGTCGAATTCGCTCGTCCGCACAAATGCAATTTACGCGTTAGATCCGAAGCCGCCAAGAAGACCACGAGCAAAGAAGAAGGAGGACGGTGGACTTGACCGTGGTAGGGCCCGCACTCCGCTGCGGGCCGCTGTTGGGCGTCGGGGACAAAAACCCGATCCAGAGAGGGACATCGATTCGCTCGGCGGATTGGGACATTGACGCCCAGTCAGAAGCAACGTTAAGTGAAGGATTGTGACTGTGCATCGACTTTTCCTGATCGGGGTACTTGGCGTGGCATCGAGCTGTGTGAGGCAGCCGATTGAGGAGGATAGCGGGCTGATTCATCGTGAATTTGAGATGAAACAGAAGTCGGCCGGCAGGCAAAAGTCCGCAGCAAGCAAGCGGGCGCCGGAAAATAACGTGTCGGGAAGGCGAAGCAGTGAGAGCCCCTACGGAAGAGCGCGCACTGACAGCGCCAACGGGGATCAGGCCCAATCCCGGAAGAAGAAAAGGAAACCGGATGAGGGCGTAACTGCCGTGTTTCCCGCGAGAGGGGAAGTGGTCTCAGTGAATCCGAAGCTCGAGTTTGTTGTGCTGGAATTTCTGCCGTCGCGGATGCCGGCCGCAGGCACGGAGCTGAAGGTGTTTCGAAATGGAAAAGCGATCGGCACGGTTCGAGTGACCGATCCGACAATGAACAACCTCGTCACTGCCGACCTCATCAGCGGTGCAGCCCAGCGAGGGGATGAGGTCCGCCAGAAATGAGAGAAGGCATCCGGTGCTTAGGCCTCGGCTTCTTCGCTCGATTCGCCGGAACCGCCTGATTCACCGGAACCTTCCGATTGTTGCCCTTGTTCCTCTCCTTGCTGGGTGCTTTTCTTTTGGATGTAAGGCGAATGGAGGTTGAAATAGATCCCGCATAACGGGCGGTCGCTGTCGCTTTGGCTAAGGATGACTGTGACCTGCCGATCCAAGGCGATCCCATGCCGCTGATTGGCATCGCGGTTTTCGTAAGCTTTGATCGCCTTTTTGATCAAGGAATTCAGCGAAGCTCGACATTCTTCCGGGGTCTTTTCCAAACAGACCACGTATTTGTCGAACGCCTTGAGTGCCTCGTCGATTTCCTTCTGAAATGTCTCAACCGTCACACTAGGAAACTATGCATCACCGAGCGGGGTGAAAAGGAAAAATTGAGAGGTTATCCGGAACGTGAGCCAAACAAAAGAGTACCGATGCGCACCAGGGTGGCTCCCTCTTCGATGGCGGTCTCGAAATCGCCGCTCATCCCCATGCTGAGATGGGGCAACGGCGCGCCCAATTGCTGTTCAAGGTCGGTCTTAAGCTCCCGGAGCCGCTTGAAGCAGGGGCGCACGCGCTCGGGGGTGGTGGTGTATGGAGCAATCGTCATGAGGCCATGGATTTCGATGGCCGGGAGTTGGTTAATGATCAGAAGGTCTTCCCGAATCTGCTCAGGGGTGTAACCGAACTTGCTGGCTTCCCCAGCCACATTGACTTGAAGGAGGATCGGCATGGTCTTGCCTTCACGCTCGGCAGCTCGATTGACGTTTTCAGCCAAGTGTCGGGAGTCGATGCTTTCGATCATCTCAAAAAGGTGGACCGCGTCCCGACACTTGTTGGACTGTAAGTGGCCAATCATGTGCCAGTCCAAGCCCGCGGGGCATTCTTGAGACTTGATCTTCGCCTCTTGAACCCGATTCTCGCCAAAGTGGCGTACGCCCAGATCGGCCGCAGCGCGTATTTTTTCGGGAGGCTGATTCTTGGCGACCCCCACCAGCGTGACGTCCCGGGGCGAACGCCCGCTACGGGCGCAGGCTTGCTTAATCCTCTCTTGAATTTGGCTCAGGTTCTCGGCGATATCCATCGTTAATAGGATAGGCCGTCGCGGTTATGATACAAGTGGAACGTCCGGGAGAACGTCCCTATCAGGGAGGTCCACGGGGTTAGCGCCTCCTTCCCGGATAGGGTCATAGTCCCCGGTGCCCCCCTTCTCGGATTCGCAACTTTGCGGGGCGGGGGAAATGACCGTGCTGCGGCGTTGCCAACATCGGTCAAGATGGTAATTTGAGCTTGAGCGGATCGAATCGAATAAGGGGCCGGGAAAAGAAAAAGGAAATGGCACACGAATTCCTTTCCAATCCCGAATAGAGAAAGTGCGAGCCATGAAGATTATCAACGACGAGCGCTGTCTCGAGTATCAGCAGTCGGGCCATCCGGAACGGCCGGCTCGCGTGTCTCGGAGCATTAAACACCTGCAAGCGCAGCACGAGATATCGCTCGACTGGGAACGCCCGTCATCGGTGGGGCAAGAGCAATTGATCCGAGTGCATACCAAAGATCTGGTGGCGCAGCTCGATCAGCCGTTTGACTTGGATCCCGACACGCCGTATTTCCCAAACATTGGGGAGTGTGCCCGTCTGTCGGTTGGTGCGGCGTTGAAGGCCCTCGATTGTGCCGACCGGGGAGAAAAGGCCTTCAGCCTGATGCGACCTCCGGGGCATCATGCCACCCAAGACAAGATCATGGGCTTTTGTTACTTGAATAACATTGCCATTGCGGTCCAGGAGGCCTTGAACCGGGGATATGAGCGGGTCGCCGTTTACGATTTTGATGTCCATCACGGTAACGGGACCGAGGCCATCCTTCATAACAAACCCGGGACGGCATTTTTCTCGATTCACCAGCACCCCTGCTTCCCGGGAACCGGCACCGAATCGTTCGGCAACTGTTACAATTTTCCTGTCCGACCCGGAACGCCACAGGAAGAGTACCGTGGGATCTTTGAGCGTTCATTGGACGCCCTTCGGGATTTCAATCCTCAATTGGTGGCTGTCTCGGCCGGGTTTGATGCTTATCGTAAGGACCCTTTAAGCAATGAGACCTTGGAGAGTGAGGACTTCCAGTGGCTCGGTGAGCGCATTGGCCGGCTTGGCTATCCGACCTTCAGCCTGCTCGAAGGCGGCTACAGCGACGATTTGCCGGAACTGATCCTCGCGTACCTGGTCGGGTGGCAGAAGGGGAGCGAGTCGCTTTAGCAATCCGTTGCGGGCCGCTTCTGGACTTGTCAACCGGGGCTTTGCTGGAGCTGCTCGGAGACGGCTCCGACGCACTTGCCGCAAAGTGTCGGGTGCTGTTGATCGTGACCGACGTCGTTTTCCCAATGCCAGCAGCGCTCACACTTGGCGCCGTCCGCGTGGGCGACGGCAATCTCAAGGCCCTCTTCGGCGGGATCGGCGGGCTCTTCGATGACGAGCTGAGAGACATTGAGCATCTCCTTGAGCGTGGCTTGTTTTCGCTGCGCCAGTTCGAGCACTTCCGGTTTGCCGCGCAAGACGACTTTTGCTTCCAAGGCCTTGCCAATGGTTTTGGATTGGCGGGCGGCTTCCAACTCCGGAAGGACCTGTTCGCGAATGCCGAAAAGGCGATCGCATTGATCCTTTTCTGTCTCGGTCAGAGAGAGCCCTTTCGGTTGCCACCATGATAAATGGACCGAGCTCTCTTTCTGCGGATCCGGGATGAATTCCCAGGCCTCATCGGCGGTGAAGGTAAGAATGGGAGAGAGGAGCTCGCAGAGGCTGGTGACGAGTCGATGCAAGGTTGCTTGAGTGGATCGCCTTGATTCGGACTCAGCCGGCTCGGTGTATAACCGATCCTTAACGAGGTCATGGTAGATGGCCGACAGCTCGACCGAGGCGAACTGGCTGATTCGTTGATAGACCACGTGGAACTCACAGCGCTCATAAGCGGCGGTAACTTCGTCTTCCAAGCGCCGGAGCTCGTCGAGGATCCATCGGTCAAGCAGAGTCAGGTGATCCGCGTGCACCGTCTGATCGGCCGGCTCGAAATCATAGAGGTTGGAAAGCTCGAAGCGGAGCGCGTTTCGGATCACGCGATACGTCTCGGCCACCTTATTGATGCGATCCTCGCTGACGACGATGTCATTGCGGAAATCTTGCGAAGAGACCCAAAGCCGGAGGATGTCCGCGCCATATTTCCCGACGTAGGCCTCGGATGTGCGAGGGAGCTCGTATTGATCCGACCGGCTCTTTGAGATCTTTTCGCGGTCGGCGTCGACCATGAAGCCGTGCGTGAGCACGGTTTTGTATGGGGGATGACCATTTCCCGCAAGGGAGAGCATCAACGAGGATTGGAACCAGCCTCGATGCTGATCACTTCCTTCGAGATAAATATCGGCGCGCCAGCTCGCATCGTCCTTGATTGGGGCTTGGTCTTGGCTTGGGGCCGGCGATGGATCCCATTCCTTTTCACGCATCAGAAAGGCGCGGGATGAAGAGCCGGAATCGATCCAAACATCCAGCGTATCCGTCGCTTGAGAGACCGGGACAGAGCCGGTCCAATTGTTCGGCCGGACCAGATCCCACAATTCCCGACATTCCTTTTCGAACCAGACATTGGAGCCGTGTTGCTCGATAAGGTCGGCAGTGCCGCGAATGACACGGGCATCGAGAATGGCCTCGCCATCGGCATTGTAAAATGCCGGAATCGGTACTCCCCACGTTCGTTGGCGGGAAATGCACCAATCCGGTCGCGACTGAACCGCGCCGGCCATCCGATGTTTTCCCCACTCAGGAACCCATTTCACGTTGTCAATCGCCTTGAGTGCCTGTTGACGAAAGTCTTGGTGATCGATGTTAATGAACCATTGGTCCATGGCGCGAAAGATGACGGGGGTCTTGCTGCGCCAGCAGTGCGGGTAGCTGTGGGAGTAGTCCTCCTGATGGACGAGGGCGGCATTGTCGCGAAGGATCTGTAGGACGCCTTCATTGGCTTCGCTTGTCCCGTTCTTCTCCAGGATCGACTTGCCGATCAGTGTTTCGGGGAGCTGCTCCTCGCGTGGCAGATCGTTGCTGTAAGCGAAACAGCCGTTGTCATCCACCGGGGAGTAAATGGGCAGGCCCTGTTCGCGTCCCAGCATGTAATCGTCGAGTCCATGGCCGGGAGCGACATGCACGAAGCCGGTTCCGGTGGTATTGTCGACGAAAGCATCGCCCGCGAAAAGCTTGCCTTTCCGGTTGCAAAACGGATGTTGGTACTCCAGCGAGCTGAGCTGTTGGCCATCGAGATGGCGCATGATGAGGTGGTCCGACCAGCCGCATTCCTCGGCCACCTTGTCGAGGAGCAAGTTCGAAAGGATATAGCTCTCGTCTCCGACTTGGACCTGGGTGTATTGAAAGGTCGAGTTGTAAGCCACTGCCAGGTTGGCCGGCAATGTCCAGGGGGTGGTGGTCCAAATCAAGATCGAGGTATTCGGCTGACCGACAATCGGAAACTTCACATAGATGCTTTGGCTGACGTGCTCCTTATATTCCACCTCGGCCTCGGCGAGGGCGGTACGGCATGGGATGCTCCAGTAGACCGGTTTTCGGCCTCGAAAGACAAAGCCCTGCTCAACAATGTCGGCAAAGAGGCGAAGCTCTTCCGCCTCGTACCGAGCGTCCAAGGTCAGGTAAGGCTTCTCCCACTCGCCGAAGACCCCGAGACGCTTGAATTGCTCGCGCTGGACATCGATGTATTTGAAGGCGTATTGCTCGCATGCCTTTCGAAGTGTCCCGGCGTCGGGGTCTTCCACCCCTTGTTTGCGGAGCTCCTGGGCGACCTTGAATTCAATCGGCAGGCCGTGACAATCCCATCCGGGAATGTATGGCGCATTTCTGGCTCGACGGCCCTGATATTTGACGATGAAGTCTTTCAGGATCTTATTGAGGGCTGTTCCGATATGCACATCACCATTGGCAAATGGCGGGCCATCGTGGAGCATGAAGCGCTCCCCGTTGGCGTTCTTTTGCTGGATCCGATGGTAAAGATCGGCTTCCTCCCATTTCTTCAAGCGCTCAGGCTCCCGCGCCACCAGATTGGCGCGCATGGGAAAGTCGGTACGTGGCAGATTCAGCGTGTTCTTGTATTGCATTAGCGGCGTCTCCAGTATCCAAAAAGAAGGATTTTATAAGGGCATTTGTAGGGTGTCAAACAGCGATGCGTTGTCTCAGACACGGCTGATGCAGCGATCGTGCGGTCAACCAAATCATCCAAACGGCAAGCCGTGACTCGCCGGTACAGGCCTTGGCGTGTGTCAGCGCATCAATTCTCCTCGAATGAGGAAGGATCCTATCGTCAGGCACCTACCGCCGGAAATTCCATTCAGCTTGAGCATATTTTGCTTTGACCAACCGTTCAACCTCATCTTCAAGTCGTGTCTCGAGCGGTTTGTGAGCATCCCAACATTTGAGAAGGGCTTGTTGAACGGTTTCACGAGGCAGCTTGAGGTTGGTTAAGAAGTCGCTATGATCGCGACCCGCGCGGTATTCCGGGGCGATTGATGGAAAGGGGAGAAGCTCATCCAAGGCAGTCAGATCAAAATCGAGCAAGAATGTCCCGTGGAATAACAGCGAGTGCCGTCTCCGTCGCTGGGCATTCCCTGAAAACTTTTGCTCTTGAACAGCGAGGTCGGTGTGGCCTCGGATAGTCACGGGCGATTGGAGCAACTCTGCGAACAGGCGGCGATGGCACTCCATAATAAACCGGTTCGTTGCTGTCACACTATTCGCGAGGGCAAGGGAAGCTGTCGGTAAGACCAAGGTAAAGTTGAGACTGCCGGGTCCCTGGACGACGGTGCCTCCTCCTGTGCATCGGCGGAGGATCGGGACTTCCCGTTTTTGGCAAGCGGCTTGATTGACCTCGCTGGCCACGGCTTGGCCATACCCGACAACCGCGAACGGGACCGAGGATTCCCAGAAACGCAGAATGCCGGAGTCGGCCCGGACGGCCTCGTGCCATTGCAAAAGCGCTTCGTCGAGCGCCAGATTGGCTTCCGGTGAATTGAGGGTTAAATTGAGCCAATTCATTTGTTAACCGCCTGCTTTGTTGCTATGGTTTCCGCGTGAACGGAGCCAGACGTTAGAAGATCGACCTGATCCCCATCTCACATCCCTGAGTCAATGCGGCTGAGATGGCTTGCGCAACGGGTGGTTGCGCACTGAACGATTTGGGCAACCGACGTGAACTCGACCTTGATTATTAAGTAGAATGACAGCGGAGAATAGAGATTCCAATCTTGTAAGTCGCCAGCGGAGCAGGGAAGCGAATCAGGCGAGTGTATCGCACAACGGCGGGGACAGCAAGCATTGGTTTGAATCGCTTCAGGTCGTCCTCCAGCACGTCCTCAAGAATCAAAATCCGGAGCAGATTCCGTTGTTCTTGGAGAATCTGACCCAGCGCTTACGCGACTCCGGTATCGACCTTCCGGCCCCCGTTCGAACGCCTTACGTTAATACTATTCCTCCGGAGGACGAGCCGGAGTATCCCGGGGATATTGAAACCGAACGCCGCATCAAGAGCTATGTTCGGTGGAACGCAATGGCCATGGTGGTCAACGCCAACCGCAAGCATGGGGGCTTGGGCGGCCATATTTCGACCTTTGCCTCTTCCGCGACGCTGTACGAGGTCGGGTTCAATCACTTTTTCCGAGGCGGCGACGGGGAATACCCGGCGGATCAAGTCTATTTTCAGGGCCATGCCTCTCCGGGTCCCTATGCGCGAGCCTATCTGGAAGGACGGCTGACCGAGGAGCACTTGCAGAACTTCCGCCAGGACCTTGCCGAGACGGGTGGGCTCTCTTCCTATCCCCATCCGTTCCTCATGCCGGATTTTTGGCAGTTTCCCACGGTCACGATGGGACTCGGACCGATCTGCTCGATTTACCAAGCTCGGTTCAATCGCTACATGCAGGCCCGCGGCCTGCTTTCGGGTGAAGAGCCGCGTGTCTGGGCCTTTGTAGGCGATGGCGAGGTCGACGAGCCGGAGACCTTGGGGCCGTTGACCCTGGCGGCCCGGGAAGGACTCGACAATCTGACCTGGGTTGTCAACTGCAACTTGCAACGTTTGGATGGGCCCGTTCGTGGAAACGGGAAGATCATTCAAGAACTGGAGTCGGTCTTCAGGGGGGCCGGCTGGAACGTCATCAAGGTGATTTGGGGGTCCGAATGGGATGACCTTTTGGCCCGGGATGACGAAGGGCTGCTATTGAAGCGGATGGAGGAGACTGTCGACGGTGAGTACCAGAAATACTCGGTCGAGCCGGGCAGCTACATCCGCAAGCACTTTTTCGGCAAGTATCCGAAGCTGCGGGAGATGGTGAATCATTTGACCGACGAGCAGTTGAGGAAGCTCTCTCGTGGGGGGCATGATTCGCGGAAGGTTTATGCCGCTTACAAGGCGGCGGTGGAACATGAGGGACGTCCTACCGTCGTCTTGGCAGGTACCATCAAGGGATATGGGCTCGGTGAGGCCGGTGAGGGCCGGAACATCACTCACCAGCAAAAGAAGATGAACGAAAAGGAGCTGCGGGAGTTCCGAGCCCGTTTCGGGATGCCGATCAGTGATGAGGAGGTTGCCGATGCCCCCTTCACCCGACCGGCAAGCGACAGTCCCGAAATGCAATATCTTTTGCAGCGTCGGCGAGAGCTCGGCGGGTCGTTGCCGAAGCGCACCACCAAGGCCGACACCTTGGAGACCCCTAAGCTGACGGCCTTTAATCCGATCCTGAAGGGCTCGACCACGGAGATCTCGACGACAATGGCGTTTGTTCGGATGCTGGGCACCTTGCTAAGGGATCGGAATGTGGGGCAGCGTATCGTCCCGATCATCCCGGACGAAGCAAGGACCTTTGGCATGGACGCCCTCTTTCGAGAGATCGGGATCTATTCTCCCAAGGGCCAGCTTTATGAGCCGGTCGATATCAAATCCCTCCTTTACTATCATGAGGCCAAGGATGGCCAAATTTTGGAAGAGGGCATCACCGAAGCGGGCTCGATGGCGTCGTTCGTGGCCGCCGGCACGGCTTACGCCACGCACAGCACCCATATGATCCCTTTCTATATCTATTACTCGATGTTCGGCTTCCAGCGGGTCGGTGACCTGATGTGGCTCGCGGGCGATATTCGGGCAAAGGGCTTTCTGCTGGGTGCCACGGCCGGACGGACCTCCTTGAACGGAGAGGGCCTGCAGCACCAAGATGGGCACAGTCAGCTCGTCATGAGCGCAATCCCGACGGCACTCGTTTATGATCCGGCGTTCGGTTACGAAGTGGCGGTGATTGTGACGGAAGGGATGCGTCGAATGTATCAGGAAGGCGAAGAGCTCTTCTACTACCTGACGCTTTACAACGACAACTACGCCATGCCCACGATGCCTGACGGGGTCGAGGAAGGCATTCTCAAGGGATTGTACAAGTTCCGGAAAGGCCCGGAGGGGCTCAAGCACAAGGCCCAGCTCTTCGGAAGCGGACCGATCATTAATAGCGCGCTCGAGGCGCAAGGCATTTTGGCCGATCGTTACAATGTCTCGGCCGATGTTTGGAGTGCTACGAGCTATCGGCAGCTCAGAACTGAAGCCCTTGAGGCACGTCGTTGGAACATGCTCCATCCGCAGGAGGAGCCGCGAAAATCCTACCTGGAACAGACCCTCGAGCAGGAAGAAGGGGCATTCGTGGCGGTCTCGGATTACATGAAGAGTGTGCCCGACCAGATTGCGCCCTGGGTGCCGGGCGGACTCATGAGCCTCGGGACCGATGGCTTTGGTAGAAGCGATACGCGCCCGCGACTGCGTCGCTTTTTTGAAGTCGATGCCGAGACGACCGTGATCGCCACGCTCTACCAGTTGTGCCAAAGAGGCGAGGTCGATCGTGAGACCGTCCATAAAGCGATCAAGGACTTAAACGTCGACCCCGAAAAACCGCATGCGCTCTTAATGACGTGATTGGGCGGCCTGGGAAGCATCGCTTTGTTGCGTCACGTCTTCGCCCGAAATCCGTTGCCGCAAATGTCCGGGGATTTCGCGACGCACTCTGAGTCGAAACGCCTCCGGCAGGGGAATTGCGTGCGGCAAAGGGGATGAAGCAATCCCGCGTTGTTTCTCCTCGGTGCTTGTTATTTTATTCTCGGACCGGGATAAGACTTGCTTCGTGGTAGTAACGCCTCCAAAATAGCCTTCAATAGAGACACGATATGGATGTAAAGTTACCGAATTTAGGTGAAGGCGCCGATTCCGGGGTCGTCGTGAATATCCTGGTCAACGAAGGCGACCAGGTTGACAAGGATCAAACGATACTTGAGCTTGAGAACGAGAAGGCGGTTGCCCCGATTCCCGCCCCTAAAGGGGGAAAGGTAGAGCGTCTTCATGTCAATGTTGGCGATCGGATCGCGGTCGGGCAGAAGATCCTAACCCTCGAAGAGGCCGAGGGTAAAGGGGGCGATCGTGGTGCGGCCCCGACAGCGGAAGCGCCGGCGCAAAAGAGCGAGACCCCGCAGGCGTCACAACAGG
>JAHEOI010000183.1 GCA_018610125.1 Verrucomicrobiota bacterium | reverse complement strand
TTCACAGGGGAGGCGAGGATCCGTTCGACCAATGGTAACAGATCGGGCTTCAATTCCTCGAACAGCCGATCAATGATTTCCGATGTCATCCCCGGATCAAATTGATCAATCCAGTAGTCATACGGGTTTTCTGTGAATCCCAGGTACGTCGCTTCCTCTTTGGCCAGCTCGAGCTGTTCCTTGAGGACCGGGGCAAAGCGCTTGAAGTCGGATTCTTCTCGCGCTTGTGCCCAGCCGTGATAGCCCCGACTCCGCGCTTCGGTCCGTCGGCTCACAAACTCCGGCGGCAACTTAACCTGCCGGTCATAATCCTTACGCGTTTCCCGAACAACGACTTTTTGTTCGGGAGTCAATCGGGGGAGCGCCTCTTCAAGCTCACTGAGCCAATCACCAATTTGGGAGCTCGTCGTCTCCCGATGGAGCAACGCCGCGAAATGGGCCATCTGCTCGCCCCGTAAGCCGGCACTCTTTTGGGGGAGATTGACTTGCTCGTCCCATTCCAGAAGACCCAGTATCGAGCTGAGTCGATCGAGCCGTTTCAGCTCGGACACGAGCTTCTCGTAAGTACTGTCACCGCTCATCGAAACCAGCTGTCGGTCACACCAGTTTGGGAATCAGCATCCACCGAATGACACACCACTCGCCCTGGGTGCTTTCGACGAGCTGCTTGGTTCGTTCAAGACAAACCAAGCCGCATTTTTTCAGGTCGACGATCGAGGCGTCGGCACGACCATGGACAAGCAGGGCGATCAGTCTTTCGAGGTGGGGGTTATGGCCGACGAGAAGGAGATCGCCATTTTCCTTGGCGAGCTTAGCGCTCAATTCCGCGACGTCGGAATCGGGCTTTAAGAGCGGCTCTTCCGCGACCGAGACATTGAGCTTTAGCTTGCTTGTCAAAATTTCCGCCGTCTGCTTCGCACGCAGCAGCGGGCTATGCAGGACCTCTTCAACATCCGGCATTTGGCGCTTCTTGAGATATCGCGCCAGGTCCTTGACAGATTCTTCTCCCTTGGCCGTCAAAGCGCGGGACTCATCGGGCTCATTGGGCTCGGCTTCCGCATGACGGAGCACGTATATCTTCATAAGCTTGGGCTTTCGAGTATCGGGTATAGAACATCGACTTCAGTTGATCAAAATACCAAATCAAAGGTGACCGATGTTATTCCTAAACATGCCAGGGTGGACGTCGGCAGACATCCAGCCAGCGTAAATTCGCTTCGGCATCGTCGATGAAACGCTCTCGGTCCGGATCCCAACGAAGACGCCGGTTGTACCAATAGGCAAGGTTGCCAAGATGGCACACAGTGGCCGACCTCGCCCCGATCTCGACGTCGCAGATCGGCTTCTCTCGAGACCGGATGCAGTCCAGCCAGTTCCCACGGTGGTCATTGCTTTCATAGAGCCGGACGTCATGGGGCCCCAGAGAGTCCTTGGTTATCGCGCTCGGCTT
Organism: Verrucomicrobiota bacterium; assembly: GCA_018610125.1. GTDB lineage: Bacteria > Verrucomicrobiota > Verrucomicrobiia > Limisphaerales > JAHEOI01 > JAHEOI01. Next base: position 2,586 of record JAHEOI010000183.1, on the reverse strand, counting down.
GGCCCGGAACTTGCCCCGATTGACGAAAATTTCTCCGTCCTCCCCTTTGAATGTTACCCCATTCCCATCAATGTGGTGCATCTCGATACCGTTGGCATAACGGTACGTCAAATGCTCGCGATCCTTGCCCCCTGGCGGGATCACTTCAATAGGACCGGTATGATCCATTCCAAGTCCCCATTGAGCAATGTCGAAATGGTGGGCTCCCCAGTCCGTCATGCCACCGCCGGAATATTCACGGTAGCGACGCCATTTCGGAAAATGATCATGGACGCCTTCCGGGCTCAAAATCTTATTCCAGCCGCGTAGCGGTGCCGGCCCCAGCCACATATCCCAATCGAGCTCGGGCGGGGCGGTGCGCTCTTCCAAGTCACACCACTTGGATGGCCCTCCCACCGCGACTTCGACCGTTTGGATCTTGCCGATGTACCCGCTGCGGACAAGCTCGCATGCGCGACGAAAATTGCTGGAGGAGCGTTGCTGGCTACCGGTTTGGCATATCCGAGCGTTCCGTCGAACGGCGTTGACCATGGCCCTCCCTTCATAAATTGTCAGCGAAAGCGGCTTTTCACAGTAAATGTCTTTTCCGGCGTCGGCCGCTTGGATGACATTGATGGCATGCCAGTGGTCGGGAGTCGCAATCACAACGGCGTCGATATCCGCCCGCTCGAGCAAATCTCGGAAGTCATTATAGGCGGCACACCCTTTGTATTCAGCCTTCTCTTTTTGAGCGGCATAGAAATCATCGACCTGCTTTTTCGCATGCGCCCGACGCTTTCCATCGACATCGCAAACCGCAACCACCTGGACATTATCTTTGTGCAAGAAGCCGTTGAGGAGCCCCCCGCCTTGCTTGCCAACCCCGATAAACCCAAGCGAGATCTTATCATTGGGACCGAGTTTGTCCTTTGCCGCCCATGCGGAAGAGGGGAGAATGAAAGGGGCGCTCATAGCCGTCGCGGTCTGAAGAAAGCGCCGTCGGTTTAACGAGTTTGATGTCGGCATAATGGATTTACTGTTTTTTCTCACGTTCGTGTGCTGAACAATGGCACGGGAGAGAGCAACGATCAACTGACATTGCCCCAATTTCTCCGTGAGAGTTGGGGTACCCCCTGTTAGAATGGTATACAAAAAAGCGGGTGGCTAGCACAATACTCCTCGGAGTCGATAATAAGACTATGGCAAAGGTGACGAAACGGATGAGGACAGAGGGTCAACAAAACGAAAGCGCCGAAGCTGCCGGGGCCGGCGCAGGGGTAAACCGATTGTTTCGAAAGATCGATTGGCTCACCTTCGTGGTGACAACGCTCCTGGTCTTTCTCGGCTATTTCTTGACGATGGCCCCTAACCTGACTCTGGAAGACAGCGGCGAGCTGGCTGTCGCCGCAGATTATGCCGGAGTGCCCCATCCACCGGGCTATCCTGTCTGGACCCTGTGTGCGTGGGCCTTTACCGAGCTGATTCCATTTTCGAATATCGCCTGGCGTGTCTGCCTCTTCTCGGCGGTTGCCGGTGCGTTGGCTTCCGGTTTGGTCGCACTGATGACCTCCCGGGGGAGCAGCATGATTTTGGAAGGGACCCAAGAGCTGGGGGGAATTAATCGTCGCTGGGAAAGCGGCCTCTGCATGGTTGCGGGATTCGTCGCCGGGATGATGTTGGGATTCAACGGCTTCATGTGGAGCCAGGCAGTCATTGTGGAAGTCTACACCCTCAGCGCGCTCTCATTCGCTTTGGTCCTGCTATGCTTATTCCGCTGGCTCTTCGACACGCGCCAAAAGCGTTACCTCTACCTTGCCTTCTTCCTCTTCGGAATCAGCTTCACGAACCACCAGACTCTGATCCTCTCCGCAATGGGGATCGAGGTCCTGATTCTCTTGGCTCATCGCCGCCTCGGACGCGATCTCTTCCTTGGGAACAGTGCCATCTTTCTTTTGTTGCTCGTTCTTCGGGCGACCGGCAAGATCCAGCTTTTCAGCAATAGTGGCGGCCTTTTCGCGATCTTTCTTGTGATCGGCCTGGCCTCGATCGGAGTTTGCGGCTGGGCCTGCTACCGGACAGAGGGCCTCTTGAGCGAATGGCGCTCGTTGTTGATCCTCGGTTTTCTGTGGGTTCTCGGCGCTTCGTTTTACTTCTATATGCCCTTGGCCTCGATGACCAATCCGCCGATGAACTGGGCTTATCCTCGAACGTGGGACGGCTTTATCCATGCTTTGACCCGAGGGCAGTATGAGCCGACCGATCCGACGGGCAGCCTGGTTCGCTTTGTCGAGCAAGTGATGATGTACATCAACGGGGCAATGACCGAGTTCAATCCGGCGTTCCTCATCTTGGCGATCGTGCCGTTTTGTTTCTTGAACCGCATGCAAAGACGGGAGCAGGGATGGATCATCGGACTCACAGCCGTTTATTTTTGCCTCTCAGTGCTCCTTTTGATTCTGCTGAATCCCGACTCGGGACGGCAAAGTCGCGAGTTGACCAAGGTCTTCTTTACACCATCGCATATGATCATCGCCATGGCGATCGGTTACGGCCTTACCTTGGTCGGGGGGATGATTGCGACGCGGTATGAGCAATATCGTCCTCCTT
>JAHEOI010000182.1 GCA_018610125.1 Verrucomicrobiota bacterium | reverse complement strand
TCCCCGGGATTGAGCGTGAGCCACACCCCCTGGCGATTGCCGTACCAGGCAACCGCCCATGGCATATCGCTCATGATCAGCTCATCCTTATCCATGTATTGCGATACCCGTTGGATGGTATACGGATTGTACGGGGGATAAACCAGCTCATGGCTCTTCGGCGGCAGAAAGCGCAGGATAAGCGGCGAGCACATGACAATGACGAACAGCCCGATCAAAAGCCCCCGAAAACCGGTGTAGCTGAATTCGATCTGGTCGAGGAGGATAAAGAATAACGCTGTCCCGAACAAAAAGAGGAACGGGAGGGCAAGCACCAGCAGGTTTTCCGAGCTTACGACCGGCGCGAGGTCGCTTCGATGGGATCTGATGAGGGCCTGAACGACAGCCAACAGCACAATTGTTCCGATGGCAAAGAGGCGGAGGCGTCGCAGCACCGGATTCTGGAACGGAATCAAAAGACTCACAAAAAAGAAGCCGGCAATGAGGCTCCCTCCCAGCGCCGGAATATCGTTTCGGATCAGCTCGCTGAAGTTCCTAACGAACTTCCCGCCAATGTCCTGAATCGAGACCTGACTCAGGTCCGGAGCGAGGGAGCGTTCCAGCGTCGCTCCGGGAAATGGCGTCGTATCCTTGAGAATCGAAAATGTCGCCGTACCGAAGGGCGTACCGCTTATCCCAAAATTTCGAGCCAGCCACGGGGCCATGACCAAGAGACAAACAAGCAAGCTAACCACCCCCAGCCACCGTTTCGATCCGGGCATCGCGGCGGCTATCAGGCCGCCTACCGGGATGATCAACCAGGCGAAGGGATAGCATGTCAGCCCGCCCAGACCGACCAAGAAACCGACAATGACACTCATGGCGACGAACCAAGGCCCGCTTCGCTGTGGCACGTTCTGCCCGGGTGACGGCTGGGATCCCGGATCGCTCACGGCCTTGTTGGCTTGGGCGGCCCGATCCAACGTCACAAGACAGCAGACGATGGCCAGGAAAAGGACGATCTGGAGCATGGTCGAATGCCCGGACACACTGAACCGCCACAATAGATCCGAGCCCAAGAACAAGAGCGCCGCTGTCCAAGCGACCCCATCGTCAAACAATCGCTTCCCCAAGAAAAAGACGAGCCCGCACGCCAAGAACAAGAGAGCTTGGTTAAACCAGGCAATGGCAAAATCGGGCTTGTAACGCCAAGTCGAGGTGAACTCCTCGGAGGTTTCCAGCTCAAAATCAAATGGCACCGTGCTCATCAGCCCCGCCAGCACCAGCGGATACATCGGCGGATTCGCCAAATCGGGATGATTTTCTTCAATAAGCGATCGCCCGTCGCTACGGTGCTGCTTGATCAGATGCATGCTAAACGGCCGCACAAAATCGGTCGTAAAGCCCTCTCCATTGGCCAGGTTCCGCCCGACCTGGGCCGCATCCATCGCCCCCGGACTTGAGAAATTCTGAAACTCCCGAAAATTGTAAGCCAGGGTCAGCGCAATCAACGTGAGGAAGAACAAAGCCAGCCGCATATAGCGAGGGCCCGAGGCTTCTTCCAATTGGTATATCCATTCCTGAATCTTTGCCATAATGATCGATCGTTACACACTCCTTATCAAAAAACTCGGATTTGCTGTCGCTGCGGATTAATTTCGGATACGGATTAACTGGAGTAGGACTGCAATTGATAGCGCCGGATCTTGCGGTGCAAGGTCCTTCGACTCATCCCGATTCGTTGAGCCGCCAGTGTCTTGTTGCCGTTGCATTCCTGCAATGCCCTCATAATCAATTGTTTTTCCGCTTGCCGAACGCTCGATCTTTCCGAGGCCGGCGTCTCGCCATCGCCGCCTTCTTCATCCGATTCCTGTTCCGGTTGCGGTTCCGATTCGAAGCGGGAGCCGGCGGCCTGGTTATTCCGAGCGTAGACCGGGAGGTCTTTAACGGTGATGCTCTCGCCTCGACACAACACAACGGCATGCTCCACCGCAGTTCGGAGCTCCCGGATATTTCCCGGCCAATTGTACTGAACCAGACAATCCATTGCTTCAGGCGTGAACTCACCAACCGACTTCGAATTCTCTTTGGCCACTTCGCGCAGAAAGTGCTTTGCCAACAGTGGGATATCTTCCCGCCGCTCTCTGAGCGGTGGCATCTTAATCGGGACAACGCGAAGGCGAAAGTAAAGATCCTCACGAAATGTTCCTTCTTTGACGAGCTTCTCGAGATCTCGATTGGTCGCGGCCACAATCCGGACATCGGATGTGATCGTCTTGTTTGACCCCACCCGCTCAAAAGTCCGCTCACTCAAAAACCGCAGCAGCTTCACTTGGATCCCCGGGTCGATCTCGCCAATCTCGTCCAGAAAGAGCGTCCCGCCTCGGGCCTGCTCAAACCGTCCAATCCGCCGCTCATGAGCCCCGGTAAAGGCCCCTTTTTCGTGGCCGAAGAGCTCGCTCTCCAGCAGCGTCGGGGATAAGGCGGCACAGTGCACGGTGACCATCGGCTGATCCGCCCGTGGGCTCAACTGATGGATCGCCTTGGCAACCAGCTCTTTCCCGGTGCCGCTTTCCCCTTCGATAAGGACCGCTGCACGTGTCGGGGCGACCTGCTGGACGATATCCATCACCCCTTTGATAGCTGCCGAATTGCCAAGGATGTTTTGCGCCCCATGGCTTACCTGCAATTGTTGTCGCAACGACCGGTTCTCATGCTCGAGATTTTGCTGTCGCAGTGCCCTGGCGATCCTGTTTTCCAGCAGATCAATCTGCATCCGACCTTTCGAGATGTAATCATCAGCCCCCCTGCGGATCGCGTCGGCCGCGACATCCTCCGAGCCGTAGGCGGTCATCAAGATGCAGACCGGAGTCGATTTTGAAAGCGATTTCGCCCGGGTTATCAATTGCATCCCATCCTCTTTCGGTAACCGGTAATCGGCCAAGAGGACATCAAAGCGCTCTCGCTCCAAGAGATTCATGGCAGCCGTGGCATCCTCCGCGACATAGACGTCGTAATTCTCCTCCAGAGCCGCTCGCAAACCATCGCGGGTCGGCTTCTCGTCGTCGACAATGAGCACGGTCGGTTTATCGGTCATCTTGCGGGGCCTCCAATAGACGCGGCTGCGGCATCTGCCGCGGTAACCAAACCTTGAAATGGGTCCCTCCGGACTTGGGGCTATCCAATTCGATCCGACCGCAATGCTCTTGAATGATGCGTTGGACCAGCATCAGCCCGAGCCCCGAACCCTTTTCCTTAGTCGTAAAAAATGGCTCAAATATCCGGTTGATTTTTTCTTGAGGGATCCCCGGCCCGGTATCCATCACACTGATCCAAACACCATCCCCTTCGGTGCCGGTTTCAACCGTCAGCACCCCCCCTTTGGTCATTGCCTGCATCGCGTTTTTGATGAGATTGACCAAGACTTGCTGGATTTGCGGCGGATCGAAATCGGAAGAAGGAAGCTCCGAATCCAGGTTTACCACCAGCTTTTGCCCGCGATTCTCAATCTCAGAGCGTAAGAGATCGATGGTCTCCTGAGCCACATCATTCAAGCAGGCCCGCTTCATTTGGGGATCGGTCGGACGGATCGATTGAAGAAACTGGGTGACGATGTAATCCAGGCGCCCGATTTCGCCCTTGGCCACTTCGAGATATTCGTTGAGCTTGCCCAAGCGATGATCCATCGAGGCAGCCCATTGCTTGACCCGGGACTGTTGTTCATTCAAATCCTCGCTTTTAACCTGACTTGTCATTTCACTGACATGGTCCTCGTAATCCCCTTTCAGCTTCCGCAGCTCGCGTTCGATGAGCTGCAAATGCAGGTGCAGCGCGTTAAGGGGATTCCCCACTTCATGGGCCACGCTGGCGGCCAAAACCGTGATGACCTGGATTCGCTCGCTCTCGATCGCCTCAAAGGTGCGCTCACGCGCCTCGGTGGCATCGTGAAGAATGAGCGCCACACCGGAGCTCTCCCCGGACTCCTCATCCAAAGGGGCCGCATAGAGCCGCAGAAAGCGCTGCTGCGGAAATTCAACTTCAAATTCGTGCCGCACAACCCGCCGACCTCCCCCTTCCTCCATGTCCGGCAGCTTTCGCCAATCCAATTCGGGAAGGATACGGCTGATGTGCTGTCCCTCGTCGATCGCCGCCTGGGGACCAAACAAGCGCACCACAGCCTGGTTGAAATAGATGATCCGGCCGTTCTCATCGACCACCAAAATCCCGTCTTCGATCGTGTTGAATAGGGTCTCCAGGAAGCTTCGCTCCCGGGCCAGACGTTGAACTACCGTTTGAAGCCCCTTGGCATCCAAACGCCCGATATGACCCAAGACTTTGTCCAGAAAGCCCGAGCTCGCCGATGGCATAGATGCTAACCTGACCTTTTCACAAAAATTAGCAAGCCTTTAGAGAGGCAGAAAGTCGCGAAGGCAGCCACCTATCGCGACGGTATTATGGGAAGTTGGCCTTTTCTCCAAAAGATGAGCCTTGACGAAATCACTCCCCCGCTTTTGAATCGACGTTACCCAAGCGAAAGAGTAGAGGAAAACAGAGACATTCTCAACCAATCTTCAAGACGAGTCACCACAGCTATGAAACAGATAATACCCCGTTCCCCCCATTCCCTTTTGGCAACGCTACTCCTGGTTTGCTTGATCGGCGCGAGCACGTCAGCCCAGGCCGCCCATCATAACCAAAAAAACCTGCTTGTTGTCACCGTCACAAAAGGCTTTCGGCACTCCTCAATCCCGATCGCGGAGGCCGTGCTGGGCCAATTCGGCACCCAGAGCCACGCCTTCAATGTCGATTTCGTCCGAAACGACAAGGAGATGGCCGAAAAGATGAGCCGGGCAGCATTAAAGGATTACGACGGCGTGATTTTCGCCAACACTTCCGGCGCGCTCCCGTTGCCGGATAAAGAGGCATTCATGGATTGGCTTCATTCCGGGAATGCCTTTATCGGCATGCACGCCGGCTCGGACACGTTCAAACAGTATTCGAGGTATGTCACCATGCTCGGAGGCACCTTCAAGACCCATAACGAGCAGGTCGAGGTCGAAGCCTTGGTCGCGGACCAAGCCCATCCCGCGTCTGCGCCACTCGGGAACAGCTACACGGTCTTTGACGAGATTTACCTCTTGAATAATTATCGTCGCGAGCGAGTGCACCTCCTCCTTTCGCTGGACAAGCACCCGAACACGAAGAAGCCGGGCCATTACCCGATCTCTTGGTGCAAGCGCTACGGCAAAGCCCGCGTCTTTTACACCGTGCTTGGGCACCGGAAAGACGTCTGGACCAGTGCTCCGTACCAACAGCACATCCTCGGTGGCATCCGTTGGGCCTTGGGCTTGGAGTCCGGCAGTGCCAAGCCGCAAAGCACCCGCGCCACACTTACCGAACGCGAAAAGGAAGCCGGCTTCAAGCTCCTCTTCAACGGTCAAGACTTGTCGGGGTGGAAGTTGCGCAAGCCAGACGGGCATCCAAGCTGGAGCGCTCAAAACGGGATGCTGGTCAACGAAATCCCCGAAGGCGGCCATGGAACCGACCTCGTCAGCAAAAAGCGCTACAAAGACTTTGTGGTCCGTTTCGAGTACATGGTGCCCGACGGGGCCAATAGCGGCTTTTATCTCCGAGGTCGCAAAGAGATTCAGATACTCGAGGACTTCGAGAGCCGTGAATTGAGTAAAAGCGGCAATGGCGCATTTTATAGTGTGAAGGCCCCCGACTTTTTTGCCTCCCGCCCCGCCGGTGAATGGCAAACCGTCGAAGCCAAGGTCGTCGGCAACAAAATCACAGTCGTTCTAAACGGGGTGAAGATCCATGACGGGGTAACGGTCGACCGCGCTACCGGCGGACAAATTAACAACAATGTCGGTGACGCCGGCCCCATACTGCTACAGGGCAATCACGGGCCGATCGCCTTCCGCCATCTCCGAATCAAGCCGATCCATTAAATTTGTGCGTCACAGTCACGGTAAAAGGAGTGGAACGTCGGGGACGACGTCCCTATCAGGGAATTCGCTCCTTTTTCCCCGGCCCAATTTCAACCAGAGCAGGCCAGGCTGCGCGTGGCGCAGACCGCCTGGTCTGCTCTTCTACTCCGGAGCAGGCAGTCTTCCGGACGGTAGCGGCCCGGCTCTTTGCTTCCTCTCCCCTTCCTGAGCCAGGCCGTAGCCGCCGCCCCCGGGCGTCTCGATCCTGAGGCAATCGCCGGGCCGAACCTGAAGCTGAATGGAACCGGGAAGTTCCCGAAACACCGTCTCGCCGGCGCGTTTCAAGAGATTACGTCCCGATTCTCCCGGATTGCCACCTTCCAGTCCATACGGCTGTGTGGTTCGACGCGACGTCAATAAAGAGAGCTCGAGCGGGGCGAGGAATTCAAGCTCACGAACCATTCCATTGCCGCCACGGTGGCGCCCGTTGCCTCCCGATCCCCGCCGGATCTCGCAACGCCTCACACGGACGGGATATCGACTTTCCAACACTTCATGATCGGTCAAACGGGTGTTGGTCATATGACTATGTACGGCGTCGGCCCCGTCAAAATCGGGGCCGGCACCGACACCACCCGCAAGCGTTTCATAGTAGCCGAAATTTTCTTCCGGCGAGGTAGTGCTGCGTCGCCCAAACAAAAGATTATTCATCGTGCCTTGACTTCCGGCGGCCACTTTCAATGCTCCGAAAAGGACATCAACGATTCGTTGGGAAGTTTCGACATTGCCGCCGACAATCGGAAGACATTGGCTCGGTTCCGGATACCTGGGAGGATTGAGCAGCGAATTTTCGGGAATGTTGACCCGAATCGGCTGTAAGATGCCTGCGTTGAGTGGGATCGCCTCCTGAATCAGGCATCGCAAGCAATAGATGACCGCGCTTGTGGTAATGGCCGGATTGGCGTTCAAATTGCCCGGAAGGAAGGGGCCGGTTCCTTCGAAATCGATGAGCGCCGAACCGAGCACCTCGGAGCGGCTTTGGTCATGGCGGATCTCGATCGAAGCGCTGATCGGGGAGCCATGGTCCAATTCATCGCGAAACGAGTAACGTCCTTCGGGGATCCGCGCTAGGGCGAAACGGATCTTTCGAGCCGCCGCCTCCTGGATGTGCTCCATATAAGCAGCGACCTTCTCCCATCCCTGATCGGCCACCATCGAAAGCAGCAGTCGTGACCCGAGGCGATTCGCGGCCAACTGAGCATGAATGTCGGCCAGGTTCTCATCGGGGGCACGCGAAGGATCCGATCCACCGGAGAGAAGCGACCGTAAGGCCGACTCGCTTGACGGGTCATCGGGCCGGAAACGAAAGCATGAAATCAACACCCCTTCTTCGGCAAGGGATTGGGAAAACGGCGGCATGGAGCCGGGAGTGCTCCCGCCGATCTCGGCATGATGAGCCCGACTCGCCGTAAAGAACAGGATTTGGTGCCGATCGGAACCGCTATCATCACTGAAGACCGGCGTGACCACCGTGACATCCGGGAGGTGGCTCCCGCCACGATAGGGATCGTTCGTGATGAAGGTATCCCCCGGCCGCATCTCCGGGATATCCTCGCAAAGGCAGCGAATGCATTCACTCATGGCCCCAAGATGAACCGGGATATGCGGGGCATTGACCACCAGATCGCCATTGGCGGAAAAGATGGCACACGAGAAATCAAGGCGTTCCTTGACATTGGTCGAAAGGGCCGTCTTCTGAAGGGTCGCGCCCATTTGCTCCGCGACCGAGGCAAAATGATTGTTAAAGAGCTCCAGCTCGATCGGATCGGCCTCGTTGAACCGGGAACCAGACGCAGGCGAACGCTCAACAATGGCGGCACCGAAGCCGTGCGGCCCGCTGACCGGGTCATGCTTTGTCGCCGGCATTCGATCAAACAAACTGATCGTTCCGGACTCGTCGATTGTCGCTTCCCATCCCGGCTCCACGACAATTGTCGAGATCCCCTCCGCAATGATCGCCGGCCCTGAAATTCGATCGTTGACGCTCAACTCATCCCCGACAAACAGGGCCGCCTCTTGAAACCGACCATCGAAGTAAAACGAGGTGGTCCCGGCATGATCTTTCAATGAGGCGGCGCACGACTCCGGGCGCGCTTGGGTTTTCGTGTCGGATTGGGACCCGACCAATTCCAAGCGCGCGGTATACACCTCGATCTCCCTTCCCGGGAAGGTGAAACCGTAAAGCTGCTCGTGCTCGCGCTCGAAGGCCTTTCGGTAATCCCCATCTTCCGGCGCGGCAACTGTCAAACGATTCTCTTGTCCGATGTATCGCATGTCGAGCAGTCTTCTGGGCGGCCTGATCGATTGCTCACCAACGCCTTCCTCGCGGAGGCGTTGTTTCGCGGCGGCCTCCATCTCCTCAAAAAGTTCCAAGAGCCACCCGACCGGCGTTGGGTTGAAACAATCCCGGTAGCGTCGGCGAATCGTTCGCTCCTCGAATTTACTGATATCGGCAATGCCGATACCGAGCGCACTTAAGACACCGGCAAACGGGCTGCACACGATCCGGCGTATTCCCAGCTCTCTCGCGATCGCGCAACCATGCTGCCCCCCGGCACCGCCAAACGTCATCAAAGCGTAGTCGCGGACGTCGTACCCCCTTGCCACCGAAATGCGTTTGATCGGGGCGATCATATTGGCATTGGCGATCTGGAGGTACCCGGAAGCCAAGGTCTCGCGGCTGTATTGCTGCCCGCTTGCCTTGCGAATCGCTTCGATCTGCTCGTCGAGACGACGCTCAACCGCTTTCAGATCGAGCGGCAATGGAAACAGGTCACT
>JAHEOI010000181.1 GCA_018610125.1 Verrucomicrobiota bacterium | reverse complement strand
TCCGGATCTCATCGACCGAGTTTTCCCGGGCCAGCACGACCAATTGACAGCCTAAATCGCGCGCAAATGCCACGCCGGCCGCACTGGTAACGGTCATCTGGGTCGAGGCGTGGATCGGCAAGTCGGGAGAGAGTGCCCGGATCAATCGACAAAGCCCAATATCCTGAACAATCACCGCATCGACCCCGGAAGTAACCAATGTACGCACCTGGGATTCAACCCGGGTCAGCTCATTGGCAAAGATCAAGGTGTTCAAGGTCACATAGCCCCGAGCTCCCCGATGGTGCAGGTAAGCCAGCAGCTCCGGCAAGTCCGCCTCAGTGAAGTTTTGAGCCCGCATCCGAGCATTAAACCGGCCCAGCCCAAAGTAAATGGCGTCCGCCCCGTTCTCGACAGCGGCCTTGGCACACTCCCAATTGCCCGCCGGAGCCAAAAGCTCGGGAAGGTGGTGTGTTGACTTGCTTTCTTTCGATGCCATGCCGACCTGCGCGCTATTCCTCATCTTGGCCTGTCTCATCTGCCGAGGACCCGGGTGGCATCTCCTCATACGCCTCCAAATGCTCCGGGCGTAAGGGCTCCGAAATGCGATAATCCTCGTTCAGCCACTTGCCCAAGTCGATCAATTGACACCGGTGCGAGCAAAATGGCCCATATTTCCCGGAAAACCAGTCCCCATATTGCTTACAAGTAGGACACCTGACGTTCGGATACGACCTCATACGAAATTTTTGCCTCCATGCCGTCTGAGTCTACCTTGGCTTGACCTCGTTGACTCGGGTTACCCACGGCCGCCAAACAGTCAAACGCGACCTACCACCCCCGACCCAACGATCATTTCTCCGATTCGATCACCCCTTCTTTCTGGAGCTTTTGAAGCTTCGGATCGATCACCGCCATGCAATACGGCGCATTCGGATTCTTCTCGAAGTAATCCTGATGATACGTCTCGGCTCGATAAAACTCCTCTAATGGCTCGATTTCGGTAACGATTGGATCGTCAAACTGAGAGCTCGCTTGCTCCTTGGACTTCTCAGCCAAAACCTTCTGCTCTTGATTATGATAAAGCACGATCGAGCGATATTGAGGGCCGACATCGGGCCCCTCCCGATTCAAGGTTGTCGGATTGTGGGCCTGCCAGAAAACATCAAGCAACTGCGAATACGAGATCACATTCGGATCAAATTCGATTTGAACCACTTCCGCATGCCCGGTATTCCCATCGCAAACCTGCCTATAGCTCGGATTCGGCGTCGTTCCTCCCGCGTATCCCGAGACAACAGACTTCACCCCTTTCAGCTTTTGGTAAACCGCCTCGACACACCAGAAACAACCCCCTCCGAACGTCGCGGTTTCCGTTGCGGCTGACTCGCTCGTTTCCGCCTTATTTTCAGAGCTCTCTTGCGGCTGACTCTTTGTTTCGCTATTCATACATGCCACCATTGCAAAGAGGCTTACGACACAACCGATCGTCCCCCGCCAATCCTTTCGTCTTCGATGATATCGGCCCATAATGACTCCTTCAGCACATCACAGCTCACACATGAGCTGCTCTCCGAAACATTATCATATTACGTCTCTCAATTGGCCTCTGCAACCCTCCCCCCTGATGGGGACGCCGTCCTCGGCGTCCCACCTCTTTCCCTCTGTCCAATTTTTTTACTGCAAACCCCCTATCACCTCGCTTATCGTACGATTCCATTAAGGGCTACAGAGTCAGAAAGCCCAAAAAGACCGTCTCTTCGCGCGCCAAGAAGAACACCAACGCAAAAAGGAACTTATTATGAAAGAGGCCCTGATGACGCGATTCCGCCGGAAGCCGGGCAACATCGTTCTCGCACTTGGATTACTCATTTCCACCGGATGTGTCAGTGTCGACAAGCATCGCAAAGTCGTTCAACAGCGCGATCAGGCCCAAGCATCCTTGAAGCACACCGAAAAGAAGCTTACCAAGAAGGAGCAACAACTAAAAGAGAAGCGCAATGAGCTCTCGCAAGTCGCCTCCACGCTCTACTCGACCAAAGAAAAGCTGACCCAAATCAAGTCCCAACAGACCGATTTGAAAAAGGGTCTAAAGGAGGCCAAGTCCGCCAAACAGACGGCAGAAAAAAAGGTGGCGGAGCAAGAGCGGCAAATTGAAACGCTCCAACGCGATCTCGCAAGCTTGGAAAAGGAGTCACGCAAGCAAGGCCGAACGATCACCAATCAGGCGAACCGGATCAGCGGGCTCACGAACCAGCTCTCACAAGTGGAAGCCGAGCTCGCGCAGTCTCAAGCTCAGCTCAAATCGACGCGAAAGGAGCTGGCCGAATCCGAACAACAATCATTGGACCTGGCCGACCGGATAAGCAACCTGACGAACAAGCTCGCCAAGGCAAACCGGATTCGCCAGCAACAACAAACGACCCTCTCCAACAAGATCGCCAAAATCGATAAGCTTCAGACCGCACTCAAAGAGAGCAAGCATCAAAAGGAGCAAGCTCGGGAGCAATTGGCATCGACAAAACAAAAGCTCCGCTCCGTTCAATCCACCGCCAAGAAGGCAGAGCGCCGCATTCAAGCCCTCAACGACAAGGTAACGCGTCTCCAAGCGGTCAAGAATGACCTAAAACAGCAATTGGCAGAACAGCAACCGCAGACCAAGGATCTCCCATCGCTCCGCTCACGGTTGGCAAGTGTCCAAAAGCAAATTGAAACGCTTCAAGCCGAGCTCAAAACCTCCCAAACCAAGCTCCAACAGGAGTTGGCCAAGAGCCGGCAACGTATCGAGCGACTCCAAACGGAGGTCCTCTCTCCAAAGCCGGAATCAAAGCAGGGCGACAGCTCCGCGGCCAATCGGAGCTCTCCGACCGAGCCCGCCGGACCGGATCCCCATAAATCCCAGGCAAGCACGAACGCCATCCCCACCGACTCCAAAGGGGACCAAGCCGCCTCATCCAAGGCGTCGGAATCCAAAGAAGAGCCGAGCGAGCCCGAGCCAAGCTCGAAGCCCAAGGTTCACAAAGGAAAAGAAGTGGCTGCGTCGGAAAAGGAATCGACCGAATAACGCGTTGCGACATGGCCCCATCGGATGCGAGAAAAACCCACGTTGCCTATCGCGTGCCATATGCCGACACCGATCAAATGGGGATGGTTTACTACGCGAACTTTCTGGTCTATTTCGAGCGAGCCCGGAATGAATTCCTCCGCGAATGCCAATTCACGTACCAAGCAATGGAAGAGATGGGCCTCATCCTGCCGGTGATCGAGGCCCATTGCCAATACAAACAGCCGGCCCGCTATGATGACCTCCTCGAGCTTTATGCGCACTTCGAAAAATTGAGCTCGACTCGAATAACCGCCCGGAGCGAAGTCCGGCGAGAAGGAGAGCTCCTTGCCAACGGCTACACGGTCCATGCCTGCCTCGACGCCAAAACCCATCGACCGAAAAAAATGCCCGATGCCCTCCTGGAGTGCTGCATCCAATCGCCGACAGCAATTCATTCCACCAATCCATAGAAGCGGATGGCATTGCGGCCAAAGACCTTTTTGCGGGTCTCATCGGAGACCTCCTTGCGCTGCAAATATTGGTCGACGATCCCGATTACCTGCGGATAGGTCGCGGCCACGAGGCAGACGGGCCAATCCGACCCAACCATAACCCGGTCTTCCCCGAATGCGTCCCAAACGACATCGAGGTATGGGAAAAAGTCGTGCACTTGCCAATGCTTCCAATCGGCCTCGGTCACCATGCCGGACAACTTGCAGAACACATTGGCGGACCGGGCAAGCTCTCGAATCGACTCCTCCCAGCCGTCGAGAGCACCCGATTTGATACCCGGCTTTCCAAGGTGATCCAAGACGAACGGCTGCTCCGGAAAGGCCCGTACGAGCTCAATCGCCGCAGGAAGCTGTCGCGGATAAACCAGGAGGTCATACGTCAGGGCAAACTCACGCAGTTGATCGATCCCACGACGAAAATCATCGCGCACCAAAAACCGGTCATCCGGCTCGTCTTCGGCGACATGCCTGATCCCCACAAACTTGGCATTCGACGCAAATCGTGCCAGATCGTCCCGGACCTTCTCCGAACAGAGGTCAACCCAACCCACAACCCCCTTTATTCGTGAGAATTCGTCCGCCAGCTCAAGCAGCCAACGCGATTCCACCAATGACTGCCTCGCCTGAACCGCCACCGATCCCCCGAAACCGACCTCATCCTGCTCCTCTGCCAGGTCCTCAGGGAAAAAGTCCCGGTGTATCCGAGCCATTTCCTCCCCAAGGAACGCGTATTCCCGGGGATTGTACTTCCAGAAGTGCTGATGGGCATCGATGCTCATGGCGATCAGTTGTTCTCCCGACGTCCTTCGATATGCCCAATGTCCTTAACCGGCTCCAACATCGCTTGAACTTCCTGCATGAGCTCCTCGTCGACCGGCTCCTTGATCCATTGAGCCCACTTTTGGACATGCTCCGGATTCGCCGAGCCCACGATTGTGGTCGTTATATCGGGATGCCTCACGGAGAATTGCAGGGCCAATTTCGCGATATCGACCCCTTTCGATTGACAATATTCCGCGGCCTTTCGACACGCCTCCTTGACCTCCTCCGGCTCCTTGTGCCACTTGGGCAATGGCGCATTGGTCAACAACCGCGCCGCAAACGGGCCCGCATTCATCACGCCCACCCCCTTCTCTTTCAGATAGGGAACGATGTCGGCCAGACGCGTGTTCTGCAGCGTGTATTGATTGTAGGAAAGAATGACATCCAACGCCGCGCGCTCCGCGATGTACTCGAAGATTTTCATCGGATAGCCGGAAACCCCGACATGCCCGACCTTCCCTTCCTTCTGTAAGCGCCGCAAGGCCGGAAGGGTCTCCTCGACAATCTGCGACATCTCCACAAATTCAATATCATGGCAGAGACATATATCGAGATGGTCGATGCCCAACCGATGCAGGCTCACATCGACGCTCTCCACGACCCGCTTGGCCGAGAAGTCAAATTTGTCGGCGTCATAACGGCCCAACTTCGTCCCGATATAATAACGGTCCCTCGGAATCTCTCTTAAAGCGACACCAAGCAGCACTTCCGACATCCCCCGCCCATAATAAGGGGAGGTATCGATAAAATTCATGCCGTTATCGAGCGCCACGTGGACCGAGCGTATCGCCTCATCCAGACTGACAGGACGAAACTCCTGCCCCAAAGACGACGCCCCGAAGCTCAAGATCGGCAGTTCCAGTCCGGTATTGCCAAGTTTCCGATGCTCCATAAAACCTATTTGAAAATTCAGCGTTCAAGAAGTTCTTGCATCACTTTTGAGCCGGAAGGCTGTAGCCGCACACTTTAGTTGCGCTTCCTCATGCAGGAACTTCTTGAACGCTTGGGAAAACCTAACTAAAGAAATCCCGCAAGCGGCCAAGCTCAACGCGCCTGATCCTGCCAATAACAACGAAACATTTTCAAGGTTTGGCGCGCCGCGGATTCCGAATCGGGGTACGGTAATGCTTCCGCCGAGCAATATCCCCGGTAGTCCATTTCGCTCAGGGCTGTCGCCACGCCCCCGAAATCGATATGACCGTTGCCCGCAGGCCGCCGATTGCTATCCACAAAATGGATGTGCCCGACCGCGTCACCGGCCTGCCGTAACGCCTCCGGAATCGACGCCTCTTCAATGTTCATATGAAACAAATCCGCCAAGAGACGCACGTTGTCGGTCTCGAGCGACTGCAGCAGCGTGACTCCCTCATCCAGGCGATTGACAAGATTGGTCTCATACCGATTCAACGGCTCAAAGAATAACGGGAGACCAAATGTCTTTGCCCGCCCCGCAAGCCGGTTAAGCCCCGACTTGAGCCAATCGAGGGCTTGCTCACGCGAATCGTTCGGTCGGACCTTGCCTTGCATCGACCCGATAATCACCGGCGCCCCGAGCTCCCCCGCCGCTTCAATCAAGACTTCCACAAAGCCGATGGCATTCGTTCGCACTTCTTCCTCGGGATGACAAAGGTGCCAACGGTTCAGCAGCCAACCGCCGCCGCTGCCGATCGCGGCCAGGTTCAGGTTGGAATGCCGAAGCACCTGGTTTACCGGGTAGCGCCGGAGATCTTCACCCGACGGAGGGAATACCTCTACCGCGTCAAATCCGATCTCCGCAGCCTTGGAGGCGCTCTGTTCCAAATCCTCCCAAAAGACAAACGGTCCGCCGGCCGCCTCGGGAACCAATGAAATTGTGACACTCGATTGAACCATGAAAAAGGAGCTTGCTACGGTTTTCGTTGCCGAATCGCCTTCGGTGCTTTTGGGGCGCCGCCATAATAAGGATATTCGTCAAACCGCACCGGTTTATCCGTAGCCCGGGGATCGCCCGATGCCTTCAGTTCTTCGGTCAATCGCCGGGCAAGCCGTTGCTTGATGTCGGCATACGCGGGGTCGTCAGCGACGTTATAGAGCTGCCCCGGATCCTTGCTCAGATCATACAGCTCCTCGCCAGGGCGCTTACCAAACGCGAGATCGTAAAGCTGCCGATGGCGTAAATTGTCGTTTCGATGCAGATACATATATCGCTTGGTCGGACCGTTATCGATATCGGCAAACCATGCCCCCTTGCTGTAGGCTTGAGTGTAAAAGGGTGTCCCCGCAGGCCATCGATTCGGCTTGTAGTTCCGGATATATAGGTAATCGTCGGTACGAATCGCCCGCATCGGGGTACCGCCCGGGTTATCCCCTTCTTGAGCCGGAACGTGCCGCTCCTTTCCTGTAAGCACGAAGTTTCGCCCCGACACCACATCACCCGATTTGCCGCTTTTCAGGAGGCCGACCAAGCTCCGACCGGTCATTGCGCCGGGAGGCTCCCTCCCCGCAAGCTCCAGGAATGTCGGCGCCAGGTCCGTCAGGCTTACGAAATCGGTCACCGTCCGGTTGCCGTCGATTTGCTCAGGCCAGCGG
>JAHEOI010000180.1 GCA_018610125.1 Verrucomicrobiota bacterium | reverse complement strand
CGCGAGCGCACCCGGCGCGTCGACCACGTTAGCCCGCTGCAAGCAAAGCTATGGCAAGGCCTGGCGTCTCGCGTGCCCCACGTTTGGCTCAATGGCCCTTCGCCCGGAGCAGATCGCATCCCCAATCAGCTCAATCTCGGCATCGAATTCATTGAAGGCGAAGGATTGGCCCTGTTGCTCGATATGCAGGGAATATCGGTAGCCAGCGGGACCGCTTGTGTCAGTAAAGCGCTTGAGCCTTCTTATGTCCTTTCGGCCATTGGCGTGGATCGAAGCCTTGCCGTCGGCAGCATCTTGATATCCCTCGGGTATCATAACACGCCGGCAGGCGTCGATTTTACGGTCGACCAGTGCGTCAAGCAAGTGGAAAAGCTCCGCAACATGTCGCCGACTTGGGACGAGCTTCGGCAAGGTCGAGTTGACCCGGCGACGCCGGAATGGCAAGCGTAGCAGGAGGATAGGAAGCTGATTGGGACCCCGTCCCCAGCGTCCCACTTGTCTCTTTGCCCCCTGTAAACAAATGGACCTCGGGGACACCGTCCATAAGCAGGGCGGCCTTCTTTCGCACATTGTCAGAAACACTGCATCTTTTATGTGCTAACTTAATGGCAGTAGGACCCGCACTCCGCTGCGGGCCGCTCTTGGACGTCGGGCACGATGTCCCCTTTCCCCCTATCAGAGCTGCCACCAAGACGGTCGGCAGAGGAGTGCCCCCCCTTTACCCCCACGGTTGCGGTAGGGACTGCACCCCGCTGCAGTCCGTCCTCAGCCTCATCGGGATGCGACGCCCCCAGCCCTTCAGCTTGATTTTCAGTTTTCCCCATTTATGGTGATGTCCAGGGGCAACACCCCAGTATGTATTTATGATCAACGAAGAGACGGTCAAAGAGACGCTAAAAGGAGTCAAATACCCCGGTTTTTCCCGTGATATCGTTTCGTTCGGGATGGTCAAGGAGATCCACTCCGAGGATGGGAGTATCAGTGTGAAGGTCGCCCTCACTTCCGCGAAGGAAGATGTGGCCTCACAGATCAAGACCGATTGCGAACAAGCGCTTAAGACACTGGAGGGAGTCAAGGAGGTCAATGTCGATGTCCAGCTCCCCTCTGGCCAGCAGCAACAGGCTGGCGGCGCCCAACAACAAGGAGCGCAGAAAGTCTCCGGCATCAAGCGAATCATTGCCATTGCCAGCGGCAAAGGGGGCGTCGGAAAATCGACGGCAGCGGTCAATCTCGCTTGCAGCCTCCAGCATCTCGGGAATCGCGTCGGGCTCCTGGATTGCGATATCTACGGACCAAGCATTCCGCTGATGATGGGGATTAACCAGCGGCCGACGCTCAACGAGTCGGAGCAAATCATCCCACTGAACAATTACGGGATCAAGCTCATGAGCATGGGCTTCCTTTTGGATGGCGACTCCCCTGTCATCTGGCGAGGACCGATGATTCAAAAGACGATTCAGCAGTTTATCGGGTCGGTTGACTGGGGGGAGCTGGATTACTTATTGGTCGACCTGCCACCCGGAACGGGTGATGCTCAACTTTCACTCTGCCAAACCGTCCCCCTGACCGGTGGCATCATTGTTACCACGCCTCAAGAAGCCTCCCTTGGCGTCGTTCGCAAAGGCATCGGCATGTTCGCCAAAGTCAATGTCCCCATCATTGGGATCATCGAGAACATGAGCTACTATGTCACCCCATCCGGAGAACGGGTGGAAATCTTCGGTTACGGCGGCGGCAAGACGGAAGCCGAGCGGCAAGAAGTCGCATTCCTAGGCGAGATCCCCATTTACACTCAAATTCGAGAAGCGGGAGACAAAGGCGTGCCCGTCCTTTCCGAGGCTCCCGATTCCGCCCCTAGCAATGCCTTCCTCCAGGTCGCCGAAACCTTACAAAAGAACTTGAACAGCTAGTCCCGATTGGTATTGTCACGGTTGTGGAAAACAAATAAGATTTTTCCACTAGATCGCTCTAGGGGATCCTAGTAGAATAGACGGGTCAGCTAAATCGGAACTCAGCACGCGGGTGAAAGAAACGACAGATACTGCTTATGACTACGGACGGTGATAAGGATATCCAAGAGGATCTCATCCGAAATTCGTCACTCTATCGCGAGTTTCAGGCCGAACGGGACGAAATCCTTCGCCATAAATGGTATGAGTCGGAAAAGATGGGCTACGATGTCGGCTTCGAATACGCCTTGACTGATTGGATCATTAAGCATCGTGCCGAATGGCGAAAGAGGCGATAACGGGCCCTGTTGAATGCGACTCCCCCACTTATCGAGCCCAATGCCCGGAGTAGTGTAAAATTGGAACCTCCTCACGCCGCTTGAAGCTGCCAATGCCTTTAAGCGGCGTTTCTTTTTATGGGAAGCGCGATCGAGATCCTGGATGCCAATGCCATCGATCGGGCACTTACCAGGATCGCCCATGAAATCGCTGAGCGCAATCCCAAGGGGCAAGAATTGGTCGTGATTGGGATCCATCAGGGAGGCGTTCCGCTGGCCCGACGTCTGGCCCGGTTATTGAGAGGCATTTACGGCCAGGATATTCCGTTTGGGACAATCGATGTCGGGATGCACCGTGATGACCTTGATCAACGGATCTCACCGAACATGCACCCGACAGATATTCCGTTTAACTTGAACACCAAGACGGTTATCCTCGTCGACGATGTTATCTTCAGCGGCCGGACAATTCGTGCCGCACTGGATGCGTTAAACGATTTCGGGCGCCCGAAAACGATCCAGTTGGCGGTCATGGTCGATCGCGGGCATCGGGAACTGCCGATCAAGCCGGATTTCATCGGGCGCACAGTCGAAACCCGGTTCGAGGATCGTGTCGAGGTGGAGCTCCATGACGACGGCCGGAAGGATACGGTCTCTCTGATACGCTCATGACCTGGACGCGAAAACACCTCTTGGATATCGAATCGCTCACCGCCGAGGAGATCACCACCATCCTTGATACCTCCCGGGCGTTTAAAGAGGTGGGTGAGCGCCCGATAAAAAAAGTGCCGGCCCTGCGCGGTAAAACGGTGGTCAACCTCTTTATCGAGCCCTCCACGCGAACGCGCGTCAGCTTTGAGCTTGCCGCCCACCGATTGACCGCCGACATCATCAACTTCACCGCGGAAGCGTCATCCCTCCGGAAAGGCGAAACGCTCAAGGATACGGCCCAGACGCTCGAGGCGCTCAATGCCGACATGATCATCATCCGGCACGGGGCCTCCGGAGCTCCCCATTTCCTGGCCCGTTTCCTCGGTGCCAGTGTCATCAATGCCGGCGATGGCGCCCACGAACACCCGACCCAGGCACTGCTCGATGTCTTTACCATCCGCGAGCACTTCAACCATATTGCCAACCTGAAGGTGACGATCGTCGGCGATATCCTCTATAGCCGGGTGGCTCGCTCGAATATTTGGGCCTTGCTTAAGCTGGGCGCCCAGGTGACCCTTTGCGGCCCCTCCACCCTGGTGCCTAAGGAATTTGAAAGGCTTGGATGTCACCTGACCCATGACCTCACTGAAGCGATCGCAGAGGCCGATGTCATCAACCTTTTGCGAATTCAGCACGAACGGCAAAATCGCACGAGCTTCCCAAATCTGGGTGAGTATATTAGGTTTTTTGGACTGACAAAGGAACGGCTGGATCAGGCAAAGCCGGAGGCCTTAATCATGCACCCGGGGCCGATCAATCGAGGCGTCGAAATCGACAGCCAAGTCGCCGATTGCGATCAGTCTGTCATCCTGGAACAAGTCACGCATGGCCTTGCCGTTCGAATGGCGGTTCTCTTCTTGATCAACGGCGGCAAGCGGCCGCCGGGTTCCTTTAATTTAGAAAAATGACCTATTTATTACTCGTTGCAAACGTTCCTGCATGGACGATCAAAGTAGATGCGGCTGCCAGCCGCTTTGTCCCCTCCTCGTGCTCGTGCAGGACCGGCAGGACCTTTTGCAATGATGGATGCTACCCAGACCGTGGAATACGCTCCGGACATTAAGGGGCTGTCTGAAAATATGAAGTTTAGTGAAGAGATAAGACGTCGACGAACCTTTGCCATCATCTCCCATCCGGACGCAGGGAAAACGACGCTAACGGAGAAATTTCTGCTCTATGGCGGCGCAGTCCAGCTTGCCGGGTCGGTCACCGCAAGAAAAAATCAACGGGCCTCGACCTCCGACTGGATGGAGCTCGAGCGCCAGCGGGGCATCTCGGTCTCGTCCACCGTCCTCCAGTTTGATTACCACGGATTTCGCGTCAATCTCCTCGATACGCCCGGCCATAAGGACTTCTCAGAGGACACCTATCGCGTCCTAACCGCCGTCGATGCGGTCGTCATGGTGATCGACGCCGCCAAAGGGATCGAAAGCCAGACCCAAAAGCTCTTTGAGGTCTGTCGACGTCGTGGCGTCCCTATATTTACCTTCATGAACAAGGTGGATCGCCCGATTAAAGACCCGATGGCACTGCTCGACGAGATCGAGCAAACCCTCCAGTTACAGGTCTGCCCGATGAATTGGCCGTTGGGGTCCGGTCCCGATTTCAAAGGGGTTTATGACCGCGCCTCAAAGCAGGTCCACCTCTTTGAGCGCGTCCCGGGCGGCAGTTATCGCGCTCCTGTCGAAGTCGCCGATTTCTCGGATGAGCTCGTTCAACAACAGTTGCCTCGAGAAACCCTCGGCCAAGTCCGTGAGGAGCTGGAGATGCTCGAGGGCGCGGGCGAGACCCTGGATCAAGAGACTGTCCTGGCCGGCGATATGACACCCGTTTTCTTCGGCAGCGCCAGCAACAACTTCGGGGTGCAACTCCTGCTGGATGCGTTCCTAAAGTATTCCGCACCTCCCCAACCGAAGGAAACCGAGAATGGCCGAGTGACTCCGGAACACGAACGGTTCTCAGGTTTTATCTTCAAGATCCAGGCCAACATGGATCCGAAGCATCGTGATCGAATCGCCTTTCTTCGGGTCTGCTCAGGTAAGTTTACCCGAGATATGTCGGTCACCCATAGCCGTACGGGGAAAAAAGTCCGCCTCTCCAGCTCGCATAAGCTCTTTGGACAGGACCGCGAGACGATGGATGAAGGTTACGCCGGGGATGTTCTCGGGTTGGTCGGACATACGGATTTCGGTATCGGCGATACCCTCACCGAAGACCAATCGATCGTCTTCGACGAGATCCCCCGGTTTACCCCGGAGTGCTTCGCTTACCTGATCAGCACGAACACCTCTCAATTCAAGCGCTTTCGAGATGGACTCAAGCAGCTCCTCCAAGAAGGCGTTGTGCAAACGATAACCCTTCGAAATACACCCCAGAAAGGTCACCTGCTGGCTGCCGTGGGTCCGCTCCAGTTTGAGGTGGTTCAGCATCGCCTCAAAAATGAATACGGAGCGGATTCTCGGTTGGAAAGCGCCCCGTGGGAAGTGATGCGATGGCTTAGCCCCAAAATCGATCCCGATAGGCTGGACGACTCCATCCTACCGACAGGGGCACAGCTCGCGGAGGATACCGAAGGGCAGGTCGTCATCCTCTTTTCCGACGGCTGGAGCGCTCAGTTTTTCTCGGAAAGGAATCCGGAATGCCCGATCAGCACGCTCCCCTTTCCGAGACAAGAGCCTGCCGAAGTTTCATAAAATCATGAAAACGGAAAAAACCTTGACTCAAAGCGCTGGAGCGGCTGAGCTGGGTTCCGGTTATTAAGAACGTTGAGGAAAAATAGTCATGTTTCACTTTATTCGACGTCATCAGTTTTGGAGCTTTCTCCTGATCAGCCTCGTCATCGTGAGCTTTGTGATCTTCTTGGCACCGTCCACCCCGCGAATGCCGGGAGGTGGCCAAGTCGATTTCGGCTCCATTGAAGGGAAAAAAATCGGGAGAGAGGAGTATCAGGATGCCTTTGCCGAAGTCCGCCTCGCCTACTTCTTCCGCTACGGCAATTTGCCGGGCAATGATCCGCGGGCACAAAAACGCTTCAATGAGGACCGAGAGACGCTCAATCGCCTCTTGCTAAACTACAAGCAACGGGATCTCGGAATCGACGTCCCGATCCAATCGGTCGCGAAGCGGGTTACCGAGATCTTTCAGAATCAAGAAGGCCAATTCCAAAAGTCGCGCTACAGTCAGCTCCTGACCAACCTGCGCCGAAGAGCCGGAATCCAAAAAGAAGATTTTCAGCGCTTCTTGCGCCACGAAATTGGGACGCAGCACTTGGTCTCGCTCGTCGGCGTCAGCGGAGCGCTCGTCACTCCCCAAGAGGCCAAAGAGAACTTCCGACGCGAAAATCGCCAAGCCAAGACCGAAGTGGTCGTCTTTTCCATCTCCAATCATCTCGATAGCGTCACGATCGAGCCGGATGCCCTCTCGCAGTTTTACACAAACCGGTCCGCCATGTATCGAACCCGCAAGCAAATTCAGCTTAGCTACGTCAAGTTTCCTGAGACGAATTATCTGGATCAGGCCCAAACTTGGGCAAAAACGAACTCCAACCTTGGCCAGCAGATCAACGCTTATTATCAGCAACAAGGGACCAATTCCTTCACCAACGACGAAGGAAAGCCGCTCCCGGAAAAGAAAGCCAAGGAACAGATCGAAAACCGGTTCAAGGAACAGCGAGCCAAGCTTTTCGCCAAGCGAGCGGCTTACGATTTCCTAAATCAGGTTTACGATCAAGGCCCCTCCCTTGAAACCCTCGAGAAGCTGGCGGCCGCCAAGGGCTATAGCGTGAATGAAACCGAGCCGTTCAGTCGCCGTGGCTCTCCCAGTGGGATTAATGCCACGAATCGGTTCACAAGCGAAGCCTTCGATAGGACGCCACAGCAACCGATCGGGACCCCGGTTGCCGGTGAGGACGCCTTTTATGTCTATGGGCTCAAACGAACAATACCAAGCGAGGTCCCCCCGCTCAAAGAAGTCCGTGATGAGGTGGTCGCCGATTATCGCCGTCAGCAAGCCCAAAAAATGACAGAAAAGGAAGGGACAGCCTTCTACAACACACTGACGAATGCCATGGCCCAAGGGAAATCATTCGCCGCAGTGGCAAAGGAAGAAGGAAAAGAGCTTTACACCCCACCTCCCTTCTCCCTGACAACCCGGAAGTTGCCCGATGCCGAGGTGACCTCAAAAATCAGTTTCTCGAGTCTGAAAAATACCGCTTTCAACCTCAAACCAGGCGATGTCAGCGAGCTCAAGAGCAGTCGCCGAAACTCATTCATTGTCCATCTCAAGCAGTTCGATCAGGTCTCCGACGAGAAGCTGAACAAAGAGCTCACCTCCTACATGGAGGACATGCGCAACCAGCGGCGTTATGCCGCCTTCAATGAGTGGGTTCGCCAAGAGATGAATGAAGCGAATCTACGACAGCCCGGTGCGGGACAAGGAGGTGACGGCTCCGGTTCAGGGCAAACAAATGCCACTACTTCCTCCCCCTCTCCTTGACGGGGACCGCAACGCCGCCCACAGGTTCCATCGCCACCCTTTGCAGGGACGCCTACTATAGAGCGTCCCACAAGCGAGCTTCCTCTCGAGGGCATTATCATGGAGATCCCAGTCGGGATCTCCTATTATGACCCTTTTACGAAATCAATCTCTCACTGACGCCATGACCAAGTCTGAATCCTCCTATCCGGTCATCAAATTATCGGCCCGTCAGACCAAACAATACTGGGAGATCCCTGTGCTGTACGAGGATGACCAACTCATGGCCCTTTACAAACCGGCCCGGCTCTTAACATCCCCGGATCGGTATGACCCAAATCGACCCAACCTGATGAAGCTCCTCCATCAGCACATCGAAGAACGGACCCCTTGGGCCGCATCCAGAAATTTGGACTACCTCGCCAATGCCCATCGCCTCGATTTTGAAACGAGCGGGGTCATCCTGCTTGCCAAGGACAAAGCGACATTACGGAATCTCGGGAATCAGTTCAATCAGCACCAGCCGGCCAAGATTTACGCGGCTTTGGTCCATGACACGCCCGAAGAGGACCAATTCGAGATCAACGCCAAATTGGCCCACCATCCCACAAAACCGTGGCTGGTCCGTGTCGATCCCAAGCAGGGCAAAAAGGCACGTACCCTCGTGGAGGTGCGCGAGCGCTACCGCGGCTACACCCTGCTCTGTTGCCGACTCGATTCCGGGCGACAGCACCAAATTCGGGTTCACCTGCAACATGTCGGCCTCCCTGTCGTAGGCGACACCCAGTACGGCGGCCAACCGATATGGTTATCGCGACTCAAGCGTCGCTACAAACGGAAACCGGATGAGCCGGAAAAGCCACTGATTGCGCGGAGCGCCTTGCATGCCGAAGAGCTCCATATCAGCCAACCGACAACCGGGGAGACCGTCTCCATTCACGCTCCATGGCCCAAGGACTTCGCCGTTGCTGTTAAATACCTCCGCAAATTCGCCGCCACCTTTTGAGGCATCCGCTCATTCATCCCGAAGAAACAATCAACGCGACAAATT
Source organism: Verrucomicrobiota bacterium (assembly GCA_018610125.1). Lineage (GTDB taxonomy): Bacteria > Verrucomicrobiota > Verrucomicrobiia > Limisphaerales > JAHEOI01 > JAHEOI01. The sequence goes on along the minus strand of JAHEOI010000180.1, from coordinate 1,551 downwards.
AATTGACGACCGTCTATTCTTTTGTCCTCCGACCTCCCACCTTCCCACCTTCCCACCTTCCTACCTTCCTACCTTCCCACCTTCCTACCTTCCTACCTTCTCACCTTCCTACCTTCCCACCTTCCTACCTTCCCACCTTCCCACCTTCCCACCTTCTCTTCAGAACGATCTCTCGCTTGCATTCGTCGCAATGGACCGCTAGGCTGTTAGCGCAGTCATTTGGCTACTGTGCCAGAGTAGCTCAGCGGTAGAGCAGAGGACTCATAAGCCTTGGGTCGCAGGTTCAAATCCTGCCTCTGGCACCATTGATTATCAGGCTAGTTACGGAAGGCTAGCGCACCAAACTTCTCTGTGGGCCATTTCTGGGCCACTTTTCGGAGACTCAACAGGAGGGGAAGTGCTCGCATTGGGTTGTCCAACGGCCGATCCTGGACGAGCTTTCGACCGAGTCGCTTACTGTGCATCCGCATTTCTGAGCCCCTATGACCTTTGGCGTTTCGGGGACTAAGAGTGCCGGTGAGGCCCCCAAAGGGGCCGGGGGTTCAAAAGGGCGAGAGTACGCTTTAATATCTGGGGGTTCGCGATCCGTGGGGCCCACAAACCTCCTGCAACTCAGTCATCCATCCTCACACCTAATCCCATCATCCCCGAGCAAAGCAGTTCTTATTATCAGCTAATCCCCTTTTTACCATTACAGTTTGCTTTTGCGCTTTAAGTACAATCGGTTGTTGACATAAGCCACACTGCCCATCCAAAGCCTTTCCGCGATCCATTTCACGGTCACGACGATCTCCTCCCGCAGCCGTTGGGCAATCTCGATCTTCCGCAATTCGCCTTTGGCCAACGCCGCCAAATCCGGTTCCCTCAACTCGGATCTACTTAGTCCTTTGCACACCAATCGTTCCGCCTTCTGGAGCCGGCTTTCCTGCCTCCCCTCACCATATCGAAACTTTTTTCCGCCCGATAAGCGTTGGCAGTTTGCGGGGATCCGGTTAGCCAAGGATAAGGTATGAGGGGCGAGAGCGGGGGCAATGGGGTCGAAAACCGTCCTTTCCAAAAATCGGCGAATTTTTCGTCTCGACAGCGCTTTGTTCCGACTCTCTTGAAAAACAATCGGAAGTACTCGCTTTTTTTGCGTTTCAATATGCCGTCAGTTCCTTTCCATGCTTCGTTCCATTTGGCCCATAAGTCGTTGAACTCTCATCGGGTGCACGTTTTTAATCCTGAGCACCAAAGGCGTTCGAACGAGTTCTTAAGACGAGTTAGGGCACAAGCGGAAGCGTCGGCGGAAACATCGATGAGTTTTGATACCCCCTTATCTTGGTGGTCCTTGCCCTTGCGGGTTTTGGGATCGTCCTCTCGGGGGCGCAAGCGGCCGAGCCGCCGTTCCCCGCCAACCGCATCAAGATTGGCGAGGTGCACCACGATACCGCGATGGTCTGGACACGCCCGACGAAAACGAAAAAGTACGACCCTGAAACGTATCGGGTGCCGATCGGGCGGTCGAAGATTTGCGCCGCGTGCTCGAGGACAAGGCGGTGGACGCAGTCT
>JAHEOI010000179.1 GCA_018610125.1 Verrucomicrobiota bacterium | reverse complement strand
GTATGCCCTCAAGGGGCTGGGGGCGCTCAATCAGGAGTGCGTGATCTCGGCCTTGCGGGATCCGGATCCGCGTGTTCGGGAGAATGGGATTCGTTTGGCCGAGAGTTGGGCGCTTGAAGCGGGGGCCTCCGAGAAGCTGCTTGAAGCATTGGCGGCATTGACCGATGATGCGTCGGCGCGGGCTCGTTTCCAGCTCGGCCTGAGCTTGGGAAAGATTGAGCATCCGGAAATGGTCGACTGCCTCGCTGAGCTCGTGCAGCGCAACAGCCGACACGATTGGGTGGCGCATGCCGCGTTGAACGCGGCGAATAAAGAGGCCGATTTGCTTTTGGCACGGCTGGCAAAGAGCGATTCTTCCTCCTCTGTTTGGCAAGACGAGATCTGGATTGTCGAGGCGCTCGCGGAGATTGTCGGGCATCGGAATCAGAGCGAAGAGGTTGTCAAGGTGCTCGAGCGTGTCACCCGACTTGCCGATCCGGCGCGCAGCCTGCGCGTTGCATCGTCTTTGGCGGCCGGACTTGAGCAGGCAGGTACGACGCTCAGAGAAGCGGCGGCAAAGTCGTATTGGCAACCACTCCACAGGAGGGCGGTGACGGTGGCGCACGAGGGGGAATCGTCCGAGGCGCGTCGAATCGCGATACGTTTCCTGGGCAAGATGCCATTGAGCGAAGTGGAGTCGGGGTTGCTGACATTGCTAAAGCCGGAGCTCCCGCATGTGGTTCAAGCCGAAGCATTGAAGGCCCTGGGAGGCTTCGTCGATCCCGGGATTCCGGAAGCGATCTTACAGCGTTGGACTTCCTTGACACCTCGCCTTCGGTCAATCGCAATCGACATCCTTTTACGACGAAGAGACCGGGCTCGTGCGCTCGCCCAAGCTTTGAAAGAGGGGACTGTCAATCCAGGCGAGCTCGCGGCATCGCAAAGAGAGGCACTGCGAAAATTCGACGACGAGGCGATTCGGGAGGTAACCCAGGCGTTGTTCGGCTCCGGAGACCAAGGTGGTTCCGGGAATCGGCTGCAGGGGTATAGCAAAGCCCTCAAGCTCGAGGGCAATCCGGATCAAGGGAAGCGCATTTACCGGGAGCGATGCGCGGTTTGTCATGGATCCGAAGGGAAGGAGGCCAGGGTCGGGCCGGATCTGGCGACCGTCAAGTCGAGTGGCCGCGGCTTTATCCTGAGCAATCTTTTGGAACCGAATCGGGAAGTCGCTCCGGAATATTTGAATTACCGAGTGGAACTGGCAGACGGTGAAATCCTCAACGGCATCATTGAAAATGAGACCGGCAAGAGCTTGACCTTGCGGCAGGCGAACGGAGAGGCGGTTACGATCGATCGGGCCGATATCAAAACGCTTACAAGCACGGGGGGATCGATCATGCCGCGTGGGCTCGAGCAGGGATTATCGGCTCGTGATTTGGCGGACCTCTTGGCCTATATCATGGAAGCCGAAAAGTGAGGCTAGGAGGTTAATTGGAGTAAGCGATCTTGAAGCTGCTGAGCCCAGCGAGCTAGGTAGCTGTAACGGCGGTAAAGCGTCTCGAGCTGTCGAAGTGGCAGGGCTTCCAGCCTTCCGGGGGAGCCGGGTGGTGGGGCTTCTTCCCAATACCGGTTGATCGTTTGCAACTCTTCAAGCGTCTCGCTTTGCTGGTTTTGAATGGCTGTTTGGAGCTCCTTGACCTTTGGGACCCATTCGATTCCCTTTTCGAAATGCCGGGCCTTGAGCAAGGGGGAGGTGAGTCTCTGTTTTTCCGCCAAAAATTGGTCGAGCTTTTGACAGAGGCTTCCGACCTCAAGAAACAGATCCATGGCCTCTTCCGGGCTCTGCTGGACCACGGTCGGTGTCTGACCGCTCTCGAGCTCAATCAAGTGGTGTAACCGTGCCTTTGTCTCCGAAAGGCATTGGTAAGCCCGATTTAACTGCGTGTATTCTTGGGTGGCTGCCTGTTTCGTCTCGGCTGGGCTGTTGTGAAAGCGGTCGGGATGACTCCGCCTTGAAAGCTCGAAAAACCGTTCTTTAAGCCGGTCCAAGTCCAGCCAAGGCTGTCGCGGCATTCCCAATAGGCTGAAATAATCTTCCATGCCACCCTGGCGCAACCGTATCGGGATGATTGCTTACCCTCTTAAACGAGACGATCAGGCACTAAAGCTTTCGCCGCAGGAGCACGAGGTGGCGGCATTCGGATTGTTGACCTTAAACCCACCTTCGAGCGATTCCTCGTAGTCGAGCTCCGTGCCGGTGACGTACATGGCGCTCTTGGGATCCACTACAATCATGATCCCATTGCTGCGGACCAGGATGTCCCGATTGGCAGGGCCGTCTTGGAGGTCCATCTTGTATTGCATCCCTGAACAGCCTCCACCGACAACGGCCACTCGCAATACCCCTTGGTCTCGCCCCTGTTTCTGCAACAAAGAGGCCACTTTATTCGACGCATTCTCCGTTACCCGGATCAGACGTTCGTCCCCTTCCCGGATATTCGGTTTTTGATCACTTGTCTTTGAGCTGGCCGCAATCATATCGTACTACTGATTCTAGGCGACGCAGGCCGCCGCGTCAATCAGACTCGGCTTTCGTTGGACGGACCCGGCTCCTGCCAAAAGAAGGACTGGACCAAAAACCCAAATAGCACGAGGCTTGCAAAGACGGCCAGTTCGACCGACGGCTCGAGTGTCAGCTCCTCAACGATCAATGTGGCTCCAAGAGATGCCGACAAGGCTATCAACGCCCAATCAAACAGAGCGTAGACAAAAACGGCGCCGATGATGGCTCCAACGGCGAATGCAATCGGCCAGTATTCCTGTGGGTGTCCGAGAGAGTCCGAAACCAAGATTGCCAGATACCCTCCGGCCAGTAGGCCGAGGATGCCAACCGCCAGTTTTTGGAGGAAAACGGCTATCACCAGCCCGAGCAGACCGCAGACGAGGGCCACAGCGAAGAGTAGCCATTCGGAAGTGCCTGCCAGGAGGTCAAGGTTGGTCGCGAAAAGCAAGCCTCCGACGAACCCGCCCAGTCCGAGAAACAGCCAAAACAACGCCCGCCCCAGGGTCAGTGCCCCGGCTCCAACCAAGAGAATGAAGAGGTCCATTTGAGCGAATATTAGCGATTCGAGAGCGGTTTGCACAGTTCAAAACGTTCGGGAGACGTCGACTTTCACCCGGTACGATTCACGCCCTCACCCTGCTCGGTCCCCCCTTGTCGGCGTTCAGATCTTCGACCTGATAGGGACGTCGTCCAACTTGTCCCGAACGGTTGCCAGGGTGGGTAGCGATAGCGTAGATTAAAGGGCTAGTTCGAAGGTACCTTGGAATAAGCGGGGAGGGGTGGAAGCTCTTAAATGCCGGAAGGTAGGCCGTGTTATCGGCCTGGCGGCGGAACGAATGGTGAGCCGGGTCAAGATCGGTTTCATCCACATTGCTCTATGAAGATTTGCGTTGGGAAATGTTTGATTGCGTTGGGCCTTTTCCTGGTAGGGACGAGCTCAGCGAGTGCGGCCACGGGCAAGACAGAGGCCGACCTTTTGCTTGGGGCGGTCAAGGCGCGTCCTGGTTCGACAATATTGGCCGGCATTCATCTCGACATGCCGAAAGGGTGGCATACGTACTGGCGAAACGCCGGGGACTCCGGGGAGGCGACGCAGATCGACTGGGATCTCCCTCAAGGCATCACGCCCGGCAATATTCGGTGGCCGGTGCCGGACAAGTACAATCAAGCCGGGCTGTATACCTATGTTTACCACGATGAAGTTGTCCTTGTCGTGCCGCTTCGGGTGAGTCCGGAGATTTCTGCCGGCGAGTACTCGATCAAAGCAAGTGTCGGCTGGCTGGAGTGTGCGGAGGTATGCCTGCCCGGATCCGCCGAGCTGACCGGTCGCTTAAAGATTGGCGAGACGGCCGAGAGTGCCGATGACCTCGGTCTGATTCGAGATTTCCAGAAACGGATGCCCAAACAAGATGTCGCGCTCAATGTCGATGCCGGTTGGCAAAGCACGACGAATTCGGCGGTTCGGGCGCTTGTGATTTCCGCCGAGAACATTGAAGGGAGGCGGGTGACCGATTTCTTCCCGTATGGCGCCAAGGATTACGTCGTTCAGCCCGCCACCGATGTGATTTCGAAAAAGGGGGACCGGGTCCGCCTGAAGAAGCGGGTGGAAAAATTTGGCGACGAGTGGCCGAGCGAGATAGAGGGGCTGCTGGTGGCCTCGTCAGAAAAGGAAGGCTATCCGGTCGGGGTGGAAGTGACGCTCTCGCCGGGTAGTTCCGAAAAGGAGGCCGAGGTAGCGCAAGCGGGCGAGGGCGGTGCTGCCGGGTTCACCGCGGGAAAGCTCCTGAAGATGATTGCATTTGCCCTGATCGGGGGAGTGATTCTCAATGTCATGCCATGTGTGCTGCCGGTCATTTCTTTGAAAATCCTTGGGTTTGTTAATCAAAGTCAGGACGAGCCAAAGCGGGTGCGGAAGATGGGACTCATTTATACGATGGGGGTGCTAGCTTCGTTTCTTGCGTTGGCCTCGGTGGTGATCGGCGTTCAGCAAGCCGGAAAAAGCGCCGGGTGGGGAATGCAGTTGGCCAACCCCTATTTCCTGATGATCATGACGGTTGTTGTGACGTTGGTTGCGCTGAATCTATTCGGGGTCTTTGAGATCTATCTCACGGGAAATGCCATGCAAGCCGCAAGCCAAGCCTCCTCTCGCGAGGGGGCCTCGGGAGCATTCTTTAGCGGGGTGTTGGCCACGGCGTTGGCAACGCCCTGTACCGCCCCTTTCCTGGCCGTTGCGCTCGGGTTTGCATTCCTGCAGCCACCATGGATCATCGTGTTAATCTTTCTTGTGGTTGGGCTGGGGTTGGCCGCGCCGTATCTCTTGTTGAGCTGGAAGCCCGGCTGGTTGCGGTTCTTACCGAAGCCGGGCCCGTGGATGGAGCGATTCAAAATCATCATGGGCTTCCCGATGCTGGCGACGGCAATTTGGCTCTTTTATCTACTGGCCAATCACTATGGCCGAGCCGGCGTGCTTTGGATCGGTCTGTTCCTTGTCATTTTGGGGCTTGTCGCGTGGATTTGGGGAACGTTTGTCCAGGGCGGCGCTCGATATCGCCGCTTGGCCGTAGGGATTTGCGCCGTTTTGCTTATCAGTGGGTATTGGTACACGCTTGAAGGTCGGTTGCAATGGAGGTCGACAGTAGCCGCTTCGCAAGAGGACGGAATGGAAACCTCTCGAAAGACCGGCTTGATCGATTGGCGGGAATGGAGTCCGGAAGCCGTTAAGGAGGCTCGCCAAGAGGGGCACGTCGTGCTGGTTGATTTCACGGCGGATTGGTGCTTGACGTGTCAGGTTAACGAGGAGACGAGCTTGGAGATCCCGTCAACCCAAAAGAAGCTGGAGGAGGTTAACGGGGTGGCCTTTAAGGCGGATTACACATCGGTTCCGGAGCGGATGACCAAGGTGCTGCAGCGTTATGATCGCGCCGGCGTTCCGCTTGTCTTGGTTTATCCTTCTGCGCTGAACCGGGAACCGATCGTTCTGCCGCAAATTCTTCGTCCGAAGCTGGTCCATCGGAAGCTGGAGCAGGCTGCCGAGATGGGAAACCCTTCCGATCAAAAATCGAAGACGACGCTGACTTCGAAATAACTTGGCCTTGCAATGAGGCGAGGGCTCTGTACATTGTAGCCTTCGGGTTGATCTGCTTGGGTCATAGCCGGCGATCAATCCCGAAAGGCGGTATTGTGCCCTAAACCCCCTGTGTGTGGGGAGGTTTTTAAATTTCGATCAACGACGCCAAAACGTGAAAATCTTCAGCGGAACTTCCAATCAGCCTTTAGTGAAGGCGATTGCCGAGTACCTCGGCACTGAAGCCGGGAAATGCACCGTGAGCGCGTTTCCGGACGGGGAGACGTTTGTCAAGATTCATGAAAACGTCCGGGGTGAGGATGTTTTTGTCGTGCAGTCGACCTACCCACCGGCGAACCATCACTTCATGGAGATGTTCATCATGATGGATGCGTTGCGTCGGGCCAGTGTTTCCCGGATTACAGCGGTCCTCCCCTTTTTCGGTTATGCCCGGCAAGATCGCAAGGATCAGCCACGCGTTCCGATTACTGCCAAGCTTTTAGCCAATCTGTTGGTGGCCGCCGGTGCGCACCGGATCCTGACGATGGATCTGCATGCGCAGCAGATCCAAGGCTTTTTTGACATTCCGGTGGACCATTTGTATGCGGCCCCGGTGATGTATGAGTATCTCAAGAAACGGGAGCTAAAGAATCTTGTTGTGGTAAGCCCCGACGTGGGGGGATTGAAGATGGCTTACGCTTATGCGCAAGTCCTTGATTCCGATCTCGCCATCGTGGCGAAACGGCGCCGGAGCGCTTCAGAGATCGAATGGATGACGGTAATCGGGGAGATTCGTGATAAGGATGTCCTGATTGTGGATGACCTCACCGAGACGGCCGGCACGTTGACGGCGGCTGCTGAGAAATTGAAGAACGAGGGGGCCAAGAAAATCTTTGCTTGTGTCTCGCACGTTATTTTGAACGATCTTGGGATCAAGCGGCTGCGTGAATCGTACATTGACGAATTGATTTCCACGGATACAGTGCCTCGCCCGGAAGTCGAGGGGTTTCAGGTCACCACGCTTTCGGTTGCGCCATTGCTAGGTGAGGCCATCAAGCGCATCCACAACAATTCATCGGTGACTTCCCTGTTTGAGTTTACAGGGGGGCGGACAAGCTGAAATTGAAAAACGGAAGAACAAACGTTAGCGAGTAGCTCTGCAATAGGAGTGGCATGAAGATTGAATCATTGACGGCTTATCCAAGGACTGGGCGCGGAAGTAAGAAGGCGAAGAATCTGCGTGCCGAAGGGCGGCTGCCAGGCGTGGTGTACGGACCCAAGGCCCCGACCCAACAGGTGGAAATCTCAGCCAGAGAGATGGAAAAGATGATCCATCACTCGGCCTCTGAGATCTTGTTGGTCGACCTCAATATTGAGAAAGATGAGCGCCCCAAGCGCCTGAGCTTGGTCAAAGAGATCCAGCACCATCCGCTTTCGGGGGAGGTGCTGCATGTCGACTTCCTGGAAGTTGCCGAAGATCAAGAGGTCACCGTGCGCGTGCCTGTCGAGGCGGTCGGCGAAGCGGTAGGCGTCAAGACCAGCGACGGGCTTTTGGAACATGTCTTAAATACCATTACGGTCCGCGGCCTGCCCAAGGATGTCCCTGAAATCATCAACGTCGATGTCAGCGATCTTGATGTGAATCAGACGATCCATATCGGCGATATCTCGCTGCCGGAAGGGGTGGAAGTCGTGGGTGAGAAACACATTCCGGT
>JAHEOI010000178.1 GCA_018610125.1 Verrucomicrobiota bacterium | reverse complement strand
TTTATCCAGGCGGTCATCCGTGAATGCGGCTTCCCGATTGCCGCCCCGAGCGCGAATCCATCGAACCGGCTATCGCCGACCCAGGCCGAGCATGTCCGGAGGAGCTTGACGGGCCGTCTCCCGCTCATCGTCGATGGCGGCGCAGCGCAGGTCGGGATCGAGTCGACGGTGCTCGACCTGACCGTTTCGCCTCCGAAGGTGTTACGGCCGGGGATGATCCATTGGCATCAGATCGAAGCCGTGCTTCAAGAAGGGCGGCACGAGGTCGTTTCCATGGCGAGGCCCGAAGACGACACCGGAAATAATCCGTCAGCTTTACGGAGCCCCGGGCTTTTGAAGAAGCATTATGCCCCTGAAGCGCGTCTCCGGGTCTGGGAATGGGACAACGAGCAGCGGCTATTGCGGGAAATCGAGGCAGCCGGCTACCGCCCTGAGGAGGTCATTGTCGTCGCCCATACTCGGATCCCTTTGCAGGCGCCGCTGGGCGGGGTCAGCGTGATGCCGAACGACCCTGAGGCGTTTGCTCGGGCCTTGTATGGGGAGCTTCACCAATGTGACCGTCAAGGCGTCAAGCTGATCGTGGTTGAAGCGTTGCCCAAGCTCCCGGAGTGGCAAGGGATTGAAGATCGCTTGAAGCGCGCATCCGGATCGTGATCCAATATCCCGTATGAACCGGTTCGAAAAAGAGAATTTTGGGACACTCGAAGATGCGCATCAAGGCAATCTTTGGCGCTTCACGCAGAGCTGTACGGGCGGATACAGCGTTTACTGGAATCTCGGGGCTGTGGAGGATTGCCGAGGAAGGCGGTGACGGCGCGGTGTTCGGTGCGGTATACCGGACAGAGGCAATGTGAATCGGGTAGGTGGATGAGACTGGATGACTGGGGCGGCGGCCAATGCCTAAATCTGGCAGCTTCAGAGTCGGCAGCAAAAGCATCGAAGGCTTCGCCAAAACGTGTTGCGACCGGGAAGGCAATCGGAGACCGTCGGCGAGGCAGGACAGAAGCCCCTCACCGACAAATGAATCGAAGGCGCAGTACAGCGCTGGTTTGAGTTTTGAGGGCCGACCCTGCCTCCGCGCCGGGCGTTTCAGCTTCGGTCGGCAGGCTCGACCCTGGTAACCTTGATTTCCTCGACTGCATGGTCGGCGCAATAAGTCAGAGCGTACTCACCGATTACCTTGATTTGAACCGGCCTTCCCACGTCGTCGAATTCTTCGTAGTCGCCCTTCTGCCCAGGATCCCGTGCTAAATCTTCAAGAAATTTTAGAATTCGACCGCGGTCTTTGCGTGGGGGCTTGGCTAGCTGAAAGATCGCTCGGGCTTGGCCTCGAGCGGCAACGCTTTGTCCTTTTCCTCTCCACCCACCAGCTCCGTGAGGACTTCCTCGACCGCTCTCTCGATTTCAGCCTTTCCCGACTGGCTTGTCGGCATCCAAACCCGCTTGCCCCAAAGGAAGCAGGAAATCACCACCCGAAACGTAATTCGGAAGGTTAATGAAGCTCGCTTAGGAGAAAGAACCTCAGGCATACGCCTCAAATCTTATACGGCTCGCGGACATCTGGCCAGGATGGGTTGAAGTCTTTGGTGTTCCTGGTCACCAGCAAGCAGCCCTCGCGCTGGGCCGAGGCGTAGACCACCGCATCAGGCAGCTTGAAACGAAAGTCACGTCGAAGGCCGACGGCACGATTTGCCACCTCATGATCCAAAGCCACAAGGTGAAAGGCACCCAAAAAACTCCTTAGCGTGTCTTCCTCATCCCCGGCCTGCGCACCAACCAGGACGTCGATGTAGCTGATGATGCTGATCGCTTTCTCTTCATACCACTTGAGCTCCTCAGCGGCAGCAGCGACGCCGTTCAGATAATCGATCAGAATGTTGGTGTCAAAAAGGGCCTTCACGATCCGGAGCCTTTCTCCCACTCGGAGCGCAGCTCCCGTTGGTATTCGACTCCTTCCGGATTGCGCCCTTTCCAAAGCCCAAACGCCGCCTCCATCGGTGCCGGTTCATGATGCGTCAGATATTCTTTGACGGCTTCTCGAATCAGGGCCGCCCGCGAGCTCTGGGTCTGCTTCCCCAAGGCATCCAGAGCTTGAACCAGATCGTCCGGGATCTCGATGATCGTCCTCATGGTTGATATCAGCTATCGTCATCATATGCCGACGTTCTCGCCCTGTCAACTCAGAATCTCCATTTCTGCCGCCGCAACATTCCGAGCAGGCTGATGCACGGGAATCCTGATTTCGGCGATCGAAACCTCGGTAAGGGGGGATACGCACTTGAGCTTTTGCAGCTTGACTATCCTGCGAATGCTCAACCGCCTCATCGGGCCCCTCGTCGACTTGAGGCAGCGCTTCACTAGCTTGCTTCAGCAAGCTGGTTTCCCTCTCGTTTGGAAGTTTCCGATTCACGTTCGCCGTCGGCGCGCCCACGCAGCCCTTTGCTCTCCACTTGGAACGCCCTATCCCGGTAGCTTGAAATACTCCCGATCGAGATGCTCGTCCTGGAATATTCCGTCCTCGATCTGCTCCCGCTTCATCCACGCAATCGAGACGCAATCAGTCAGACTCAGTCGACGCTCGTGCGCTTGGCGATGCCTCGCCAGACCGAGCTCATGGAGCTGCCGGTCGACCCGAGCGATCTCACATAAATAGGAGGAACAGCGTTTCAGCCGCAAAGAGACGCCAAATGCACAAAAAATGAGTATCGCCCTTTTCTTTTGCGAATCTTGCGCCTTTTCGCGGCCGATTTCGTTTCCTTTTCGCGGTGATGTTACCGCGTCGAAAAGTTGAATACGGTTGAAGAGCGGTGATCCTTGCCCGGTTCGAGCACGATCGAGGGAAAATTGGAATGATGGACAGAGTCAGGGAAGTGCTGTGTCTCGAGGCAAACAGCACTATGTCGGTCGTAAGGAATCCCTCCGATCCCGTTGAATGTGCCGTCGAGATTGTTCGCTGTATAGACCTGCAGGCCCGGCTCGGTCGTGTAGAGCTCCATGATACGGCCTGAATTCGGCTCATAAAGGCGCCCGGCGAGCGCGAGGGATTTGCCACGGCTGTTCAGGACAAAGTTATGATCGTACCCGCCCGGCTTGGGGGTGAGCTGCTCGATACGGGCTCCGATCCGCTCCGGTGCGGTGAAGTCGAGGGGAGTGTCAGCGACGGGGGCTATGGTGCCGGTCGGAATGAGCTGATCGTCCGTCGGGGTGTAGTGATCGGCAATCACTGTGAGCTCATGACCCAAGACGTCGCCGTGGCCGGCAAAATTGAAATAGCTATGGTTGGTGAGGTTGATTGGAGTTGCTTTATCGGTGGTGGCCGCGTAATCGAGCTGCAGCTCGTTATGGCTTGATAATGTGTAAGTAACGGTAACGCTGAGATTGCCGGGATACCCTTCTTCGCCATCGACGCTGGTGTAAGTGAACTTAACCCCGACTCGGTCGGGAGCCGGTTGGACTTGTTCCGCTTGCCACAGCACTCGGTTGAATCCGCGTAGCCCGCCATGCAAATGATGGTCTCCGTCGTTTGCGGCCAGGCGATAATCCTCGCCATTGAGCGAAAAGCGCGCACCGGCGATGCGATTGGCAACACGACCGATTGTGCTGCCGAAATAAGGGTGTCCCTTTGCGTATTGCTCGAAATTGTCGAAGCCATGGACAATGTTACGAGGGTGCCCTTCGCGATCCGGCACATGAAGCTCCGTGAGTGTCGCGCCATAGTCGGTCAGTTTCACGACCATGCCTTGATCGTTTCGCAGGGAATACCGCGTTACGGGCCTTCCATCTTCCAGTGTCCCAAAACTCTCTTTCTCGAATCGGTTCATAAGCGAATACATCAGATCATGATCCGGATGCCCGCTTCAAGCGATCTTCAATGCCCACCCACTCCGGATGCTTCGGCAAGGCTTCAACGACGATCAATTTGACCCCTTCCTGATCGCACCGATGAAGCTCGGCATACAAGGCCCGAGCAAATGCTTCGGGGTCGTTCGGCATGACACTGACACTGCCGAGGAGCGCTTCAAGCTCCAGTGGAATATGGGTGTGGGCAATTGCCAATGGATCATTCCGGGACGCAATACCTTGGGCGGTGAGACAGTAAGGTCGAGCACCGTGGATTCGATCCCGATCTGCGATGGTCCTCCGTCGACGATGAGCGGGAGACACCCATTCAGGCTTTGCCGAACATGCTCCGCTTGCGTCGACGATAAGCGATTGGAAGGATTGGCGCTCGGCGCGGCGATCGGGGATGCTTGGGGCCTTCTCCAGTACAAGTGTCAATGGTCCCGGCCAAAAGGCCTTGGCCAGCGTTTGAGCGACTTTAGGCCATTCCGCCACCAGACCGCGCGCCATTTCGACATTGGCAACGTGAAGGATGATCGGATTCGTCGCCGGACGTCCCTTGATGGTAAAGATTCGTGTCACCGCTTCCCCAGAGAGTCCATTGGCCGCAAGGCCATAGACCGTTTCCGTCGGCAGCGCCACCACTTCCCCGGCACGCAGCGAAGCCGCCGCCTTCTGCACTGCCGCATCGAACCGGGCTCGGTCCGCTGTCGAAACCATCTCTGTCTCGTATACCTGATCCATTTATCCGATTTAAACCGCAGATAAACGCGGATGAACGCAGATGGTTTAAGAATGCCGCATCTATAGTAAGATAAAGCAAATCTCTGTGTGACGAAAATGGAGCGCATTGCAGGGGCGAATCCCGAACGAATTGGAAGCCGAATGCTAAACGATCTGACGCATCAATTGAAAGCGGGCCAATCCCTCACCGAGGAGCAAGTGAGGAATGCTGTTGAAGAGCTGGTTGAAGAGGCGGTTTCTCCGGAAGGCAAAGCGGATTTTCTGGTGGCGCTCGCGGCGAAAGGCGAAACCAATGAGGAGATTGGAGCCTTCGCGCATGCGGTGCGAGAGAAGTCGGTGCAACCGCCCTTGCCGGATAAGGTGCGCGACGAGCTGGTCTTGATCGATGTCTGCGGGACTGGCGGGGATCAATTGGGGACGTTTAACATCTCCACGACAGTGGCCCTGTTGCTGGCCGCGGCGGAGATCTGTGTCGCCAAGCATGGCAACCGGGCAATCACCTCGAGCTCCGGCAGCGCCGACGTCCTGGAAAGTCTGGGGATTCGGATCGACCGGGATCCGCAGGAGGCGGTGGACGTGCTTGTGGAACATCATTTTGCGTTCTTCTTCGCTCCGAATTTCCACCCGGCGTTTAAGAACATCGCCCCCGCTCGGAAGCTCTGTGCGGAGCGAGGGCGGCGAACCATCTTCAATTTCTTGGGTCCCCTTCTGAACCCGGTTCGCCCGAACGCTCAGCTCATCGGGGTGCCGAGGTCCGAGCTTTGCGAGCCGATGGCCCGGGTGTTGCAGACGCTCGGTGTTCGACGGGGGATGGTGGTAACCGGAGAGGTCCCCGAAATGGCGGGAGCCGAAACAGCCGCTTCTCAAGGGAAATACAACCTGGATGAGCTCTCGATCTTTGGGCAGAATACAATCGCCGAATTCTATCACGGCCGCGGATTCAACGTCTCCGAAATGATGCCGGATCAATTCCCGCTGCAGCCGGCCTCGTTAAACGACCTCGCGGGCGGGAACCGAGACGAGAACGCGACCGTCGTGGTCCAGCTCCTGAGTGGTGAGGAAAAGGGGCCAAAGCGGGATGCGGTTCTCCTAAACGCCGCGGCGGCATTGCTCGTGGCGGATCGAGTCAAATCCCTCATGGATGGCTGGGACCTGGCGGCCGAGCTGATCGATAGCGGACAAGCCATCCAAAAGCTCAAGCAACTCCAAAGCCTCTGAATAGCAAGCTTGATGTTTGAACAAAAGGTCGCAAAGGAGCGCAAAGATTGTAACGCAGACCGCTTAGTCTGCCGTGCTTCTCTTCCAAATCAAACATTCAAGGGAATGGGCTCCGTTGCAATTCACGCCGTTGCGGTAGGAACCGCACTCCGCTGCGGTCCGGGCGCCTTACCAAATTTGAGGAAGTCGTTCATAAGGGATAGCATTAGTCAAATGCGATACCAGGAGCTACAAGAGCATCTCGAGAGGCAGCCCTTCTATCCAATACGGCTGCACATGAGCGATGGTAGCAAGGTTGAGATCCGTCATCCGGAGATGGTGATCCTCGGACGCAACACGATCACTGTGGGTGAGCCGTCCGATGAGCCCAAGGTAGCCGATCGCATCCGCCAGTATTCCCTTGTGCACGTTGTGCAAGTCGAGCAAATGCAGGAGGCGTAGCAATCCGTTTTCAAGGAATCTAGCGGAAATTGTCACCCGTCAGCCAGAGCACTCTTGACATAAAAAGGGCAGACGTGTTAATAACGGAATCTACTAACGAAGGGAGAGGTTTACGCGCGGCCTTGCTGGAAAGCGGGGGGCTGATCTCCGCGCCGAGTGGCGATGTGCCGAAAATGGCTTGTCTGGCCCAAGCCTAAGGGATCGGGACATTAATTAAATCGCTACAGGTGCTAAGGCCTTTGTAGCTCCTTTGTGGCTGTGTCTAAGAGGGAAGCAAGAGGGTAGGTGTGCACTTCAAGCAGGATGTAGTGGGCAAGGCGAGGCTTGTCGAGCCGGCTGAGCTGCGCGATTAAGCTTCGAGCTGGAGACGTCACGTTTAAGCGACGAGTGCGAATAAACGTATTACGTCAACCGGCAAGATTGAATTAATGAGGAGGTTACATGAAAAGCGGCTATTTGCGTTGCCTGCTTGGAAGTCCGCAACAGCTTGATGTCAGCCGAGCCAGGAATGGCTCGGGATCAGAGAGTAAAGCCAATTCCCCCAGGGTTGCCCGGACCGGCATGCTGGCCCGTTGCTTGGTGACGGCGATGATTTGTGGGGGACTTGTGTCGACGGCGCTCGGTCAGATCCGTATCAAGGATGAGGGCCGCTGGCAAAAGAGCAATGGGAATTGGACTGTTTACGCGTGGGTGTGCAATGACGGCAATTCCGGTGCAGACGTCCGTGTGACCAGCCAACCGTTTGGTCAGAACGCCAAGATCGTCAATACCCCAAAGGAGAAGGAGACGACGATTCCCGCCGGAGACTGCGAGTTCTGCACCTTCACATTTGCGAGCGAGCCGATTCGCTCGTATACCGACGTTTACACCGATCAGGATGGCGACGGGCAGAAGGATGACTTCGAAGACGGGACCGTCAATTTCTATATCGTACAGAACATGCAGAGCGGCGAGGAGCGATCGATCGAGTTCTCCTTGCCTTTCCCGGATCCGATTCGACTTGCGGGATTCAATGAGCCGCAAGATTTCATGGTGATTGTCCAGGAAATGCAAATGCCGGAAGGCTTGGAAGTCGTCTCGATTTCGCCGCAGCCCGAAGAGGTGTTCACACTCGGCCCGGATGAGAGTCAGCCGCTTGAGGTCACGGTCAGGGCCGCGTCGGAGGTGCCAAACAATGTCGTCGGAGTCCTGAACCTGGGGTATCAACACCTGCGGAGCGAAACGACGCTCGGGCTCAATCTCTTCTTCCCGAAGGACCTTGCCGGACCGGAGATCTCGGATGTCGCGGTCGAAACGACCGAGGATGGTCGACTGCGCTTTGAGGGGATGGTCTCGGACGAAGTTACCGGGCTGAACTCGATTTTCGTCGAATACTGGCCGGAAGGCGGTGAAGTCACACGTGCGCCGCTGCTGGCCGGCGTCGATGAAGGAAGCGGGTTTACTTCTCAGCACGTGAGCTTCAATCCTCCGTTTGAGTTCAATCAGCTCGATGGTGTCGCCAGCTCCGGTTTTTCGGCCGAAACCAGACCCTTGGAGAATCCGGAAACGACCTCGTGGCGCATTGTCGCCGACGACAAGGTCGGCAACGTCTCCGGCTACACCCCGCATGAGGGCAATCCACCCATTCTGGCCAATCCTGAGGAATACCGGCTCGAGCTGGTGGCCGATTTTTCCAATCTCGAAGGGATCCCGTTTCCGTTTCACATGGTCTTGAGCGATGGCGAATCGGGCGCGCCGCGGGGCTTGCTGGTTTT
>JAHEOI010000177.1 GCA_018610125.1 Verrucomicrobiota bacterium | reverse complement strand
GCCGGAGCGAAAATCGCGCCGGCCAAGCCCTATAATCCCGGCGAGGGGGTGCCGGTCCACATGTTTGAAGATGATAAGATGCCCGAGGATTGGCTGTATGCGGGACCGTTTCGACCGAAAGGCTCCGATGAAGGACCGTTAGCCGGGATTACAGGGCTTCGCTTTACTTTCGAGGGAGAGGTCCAGGCCCCTGCCAATGAGCAAGCCGGTCCCCTTGCCGATCTGAATGGAATGGCGCGAGCCCGTCCAGAGCTCGGCACCCAAGTCACGTTCGGCGGAAAGACGCATCGCTTTCATAAGCTTTCGCACAAGGAGGACGAAGGCTACTGGGAGGGAAAAATCGACATCACGAATGCCGCCGACCGTGAGCTCTTTAGTCGCAACTACTTCTATTGCGTGATCCGTAACGACGAGTCGCGCTGGGTGCGCGCCGACCTCAACTACGGCGCAGGGAGAATGTACCTCAATGGCACGCCGCTTCAGGATGGTGATTCGGCGCATCTGGAGCCGGGGTTTTACCCGGTCATGGTTTCGGCGCCGATTGGGTGGATGAATTCGTGGGGCCGACACCTGATGACGCCGAAGCTGACGCAAATCAGCCAGGAAAGAGCCCAAGAGATCGCCCGCGAGCAAGAGGCGGAATACAAGCATCGCATGGCACGTTGGAAATATGATTTCGAGCAATGGCAGCGTATGGACGGCCGGGACGTGGGCTATTACAAACTCGCCCGCGCCGGCTGGTTGATGAATTATCTGCACTACCGCGGCGCCATGGGCACCGGTGGCTTCCAGGCCGAGCTGACTCATTACTCAAACATCGCCAGCGGAGAGGCGGCCAAATACGCGCCGGCTTACGAGCGTGTGTTTGCCCGCGAAGTGTCGCCGTACGATGATGTGAGCCATTTTCTGCCGAGGAAGATATTCGCTCACGTCTATCCTGATCGCGGCAAGCCGAAGGCCCAGGAGATCAATGGCAAGCCCTCGGTGGAGGCGGGCATGTTTGCCTCGCTGTACCCTCTGGTACCGGAGAAGTGGAAGCGTGCTATCCTTTGGGGATGGCATCGGCACGTCGCCGGCACCGCCGAAGCCTCTCCCAAGAAACTCCTGAAAAGCGCGACGCTGCGCACGTTTCTCCATTATCCCTTGGGTACTTCCATCGAGCACCCAAGGCAGTCGATGCCGTTGACATGGGAGGCCCCCACATTGGGTTTCTATGCGTTTCGAAATGCCTGGTCCGGTGCGGACGATTTTGTCGCTCAGGTGTTCCTCAAAGCTCACCCCATCAATGGTTGGAACTCGGGCAATGCCGGCACCTTCCGCCTGCGCGGACTCGGCCACATATGGGCGCATGGGCCGACCGATCGCAACCGCGTACGATGGGAAGAGAATGTCGTCATGCTGCCGCAGGACACCGACCTGTTCACGAGTGCGCTCGGCAAGCTCATAGACGCAGACTTTCAGAACGATGGCTCAGGCGTGGTATCGATCGACATGAACGACATTTATGCCAAAACCAAGGAAGGGGTGCCCCCCTACAGCGACTACGGCGGCGTGCGGAATCCTGAAGCGTTCGTCGATTCCGGCATCTCAGGCATGCGGTCTATCGGGGTAGACTACAGCAGGCGATCCGGGGCACCGTGCCTGTTCGTCGTTGTGGACCGAATCCATGGAGGCGGCAAGAAGATCTGGACCTGGCAGCTCGCCACCAGTACCGAGTCCGGGACCGGTGATCTCTCCAATGCGAGCGTCAATGGTGATACCTTTATCATCGACAAAGGCGATGCCACCCTCCGCGGGAAGTTTATCGCTCCAAATGATGTGAAGCTCTTCGCGGAACAGCGCGAGAAGACGATGATCGGCCGGGCCGGCAGTCCCGCCGGTGAAACGCTTGATCGGCCAATCTCAGGGATCTTCGCCGAGGGCGGCGATGTCTACTTTGCGGTAATCACTGTCCAGCGCGGGGACGCACCACCGACCCGCGTCGAGGGGAGCGGCCTGAACGCCACGGTGCATGTGGGCAACCGAACTATTCGCTTCGATGACCGGAAAATCCGCTTTGGCACCGACAACTAAGAACTTGGCCTCAATGTTTTCAACCGTGGCCCGGCGAATAGCCCCATAAGCGATTAGTTATTAACGAAGTGATTTGGGAGAAGGACATGTCACAAAAACAACGAACGGGTATCGCTTCTGGTTTGCTCTCTCTGCTGATGGGGATCTCATCCATAGGGATTGCGCAGGCAAACGAATTGGATCGTGGATGGGACGTGAAGCTCAAGGTACCGCGCCCGTGGAAGGAAAATGATCCGTCCGTCGCCCACCTATGGATCCCGAATAGCGTGGAAATTCTTCGAGGGTTGGTCGTTGCCGGGAAGACGTCGCTGGAAGAACGCCTCTGCAGGGATCCGTTAATCCGGGCAGCGGCCGCCGAGGAATCGATGGGTGTGCTTTACTTTGAGCCGGCCTTGGACGCGACGTTTAACTGGGTCGAGCGGCAGTGTGACAGGCAGCTTCAATGGACCCTTTCCCGCCTTGCCGAAAAGAGTGGTCACATCGAATTGCAGGGCATTCCGATGTTGACAGTGGGCCATTCAACCGGCGGTATTTTCGCTAGAAACGTGGCGTACTGGAAACCGCATCGAGTCATTGGGATTTTACACACCAAAAGCGGGAACCTTCAGGATGGGCTATGGGATGAAAGCCGTTCTTTGGCCGGGGTTCCCTTCCTCGCAGTCAACGGAGAGTTCGAAGAATACGGACCGAAAGGAGGTGACCTGGGCGCGGGTCTTCGAAGTCAATATTCTTTGCATCCGGAGAACAAAAAAGAACGAAATCAGACCCAATGGGTGATGATTCGCATGCAGCTGCTCGACCGGCGTCGCAAAAACCCGAACAACCTGATGGGCCTCGTGGTCCATCGCAACGGCCACCACAGCGATTGGAGTCGACAACTTTCGCAATTGAGCGCCCAATTTATCCGCAGCACCGCTGATGCCAGGCTTCCGGAAGAGGCGTTAAAAGACGGTGTGGTCCGATGCAGGCCGCTTCGGGCACAAGACGGATGGTTGTCCGATCCCGATATCAAAGATCCGCAACACAAACCGGCATCCTACCCCAAGTACGAAGGGGATAAGAAACGGGCGTTCTGGCACGTGGATAAAGAAATGGCCCTTTCTGTCTGGAACTATCACCAACAGGGGGATTGGACTGATCCGGATCCAACCGCCACTCAACCACCCTCCAAACGCTATTCCCCGCCACCGATCCTTCAAGATTCGATTGATACCGCATCCTCCGAGGTGAAAGGAAAGTAGGCGATTTCCATAATAGGCGCCTTTAGACAATAAATCTAACCCTATAAAATAAATAATCCGTTATGACGAGTTTTCAACGACAGTTCAAATCTCCAATCCCCGACAAAGCGTGGTTTGGGTCGCTCCTTTTACTCATTTCTTGGGGACCTCTACTGGCCGAGACCATCCATGTTTCGCCGGAAGGGAGGGAAGGAAACGCCGGGACTGCAAAAGCGCCAGTGCGGACCATCACTTCGGCCGCACAGCGTTTGGAGCCCGGTGACGTGTGTGTGATTCACCGCGGTGTCTACAGGGAGAAAGTCAGGCCGGCGAAGTCCGGCACCTCCGACCGACCGATAGTCTTTCGCGCCGCAGACGGTGAATCCGTGCTCCTTGCCGGCACGGAGAAGATCTCAAATTGGCGGAAACATCGCAATGGGGTCTGGCGGGTCCGGTTGGATCGCTCGACGGATCGCGTGCTCGTGGATGGCGAAATGATGGTGAGAGCACGGCATCCGAATGCCGGTAATGGCCATTACGATCTGAATACCTTCAAAATGACCGCGGACGGAACGAACATCACAGCACCGCAATTACAGCAGGAAGCGGGCGCGTGGGCCGGTGCCACCCTTTGGGGAATGGATGCCCACGAATGGGTTGCGGGAACCGCAGAGATCGCCTCCTCGGTCCCCGGCACCCTCGAGCTTTCGAATAAAGTCCCGTTTTGGGGCGACGGCAACGGACGCGGGTTTGTATCCGGTGTCCGTGCGGCGTTCGACCAGGAAGGGGAATGGTTTTATGAAGCCCCCTGGCTTTATCTTCGCCCGCCCGGCGGCAAGAATCCCGCGACGCTTAATGTCGAAGTAACACGGCGGCGCTGGGGCATCGATCTGTCGGGTCGATCCTATATATGCGTCAAGGGCATTCAATTCCGAGCGGCGAGTGTCAATCTTGACAATGCCCATCACAACGAAATCGATCGCTGTCGCTTTCGCCTTCCCTCTTTCCGGCGTGATATTCGCGGTGGGTTTAACCGGGATGATGGGATGGACATTGACTCCGGCGGACTCGGTGTCGTTCTCGGCGGGCACCATAACACCATTCAAAACAGCATCCTGGCCTATGGGGTAGGCGATGGCATAAGCGTTTACGGGAAGAACAATCGAGTTGAGAACTGTATCGTGCATGATTTCAACCTTTCCGCAAGCGATTGCGCTCCGATCAACGTCACCGGCACTGACCACGAGATCCGACACAACACGGTCTACAACGCGGGACGATCGGGAATACTTCACAGGCATCTTAAAAACGCTAAAATCACACACAATCACATCTATAACGTCGGATTGCTAACGTCCGACCTCGGGGGAACATATTGCTTCCAGACGGATGGGAACGACACGGTGATTGCCTACAACCGAATTCATGACGTCAATTGCGATACCGGCACCGGGATTTATATCGACAACATGAGCTCGAATTTTACGATCCACCATAACCTTGTGTATAACGTCCGGGACGCTGGGATCCGTCTCAACACCCCTGTCCATCAGGTTCGTCTCTATCACAATACGTTGGTGAAGAATGGGAGCGCAATCGATTACTGGGGCCAAGGAGGCAACAAGGACATGGATGGAGTCGTTATCGTCAACAATATTCTCAATGATTCCGTGCGACTTGGGGATGGTGTTCGATCCCATCACAATTATAGGGAAAAGGACCCGCGATTCAAGGCACCGGAAGAACAGGATTTTCATCTCTCTTCCTCGTCTCCCTGCATTGATGCCGGTGTGCCGATCGAAGGCATCGAGCAGGCGATTAAGGGATCGGCTCCGGATATCGGCTGTTTCGAGCATGGGGGGGAGCCTTGGCCTGCCGGAGCCCGCCTTGCTAAACAAGGTCCCGACCAAGGAGAAGCGCCATGATTCGATATAGGAACAGATTAATCCTGTGGGTTGCCGGTTATGTCATTTGTTGCATGACCTCGCTACAGGCGTTTTGCGATCCTTTACTGGAAGAGACCGTCACGAATTATACGGAGATGTCCTATACGGACGAGCGTGTTCGATTAAAAGGGAGCATCTCCATGGAAGATGGAAAGCACTCCGAAAACATCACGGTAAAGGCCGACGGCGAACCGACCCCCTTTCAGCTTGTTAAAAAAGAAACCGACAAAGGTGAAACGAATAGGATTCGGGTCTGGGTGGCGCCCACTTTAAAGCCTGGAGAATCCCGTACGTACACCGTTTCCCGAGGCGGAAGCCCCCGGGAAAAATTTGGCTCGCCTGTTCGAGTTGAGGAAAACGAGGACGAACACACTATCGTTCTGGATAACGGAAAGGTCACGCTAAAGCTGCCCGCCCATGCGACCACCGCGGATCGCGGCCCGATTCTCTCGATCAACGGCCGCGGAAAAAGCCGGTGGGAAACGTCGGCGCTACAATCCTCCTTTGAATCCCATGTGGTGACGGACGGTCCCCTTTTTGCCACGGCCACGATTCGCTATGAATTCGATAAAAAGGTAGGCCCGAATAAGGAAACAAAGGCGTTTTCTGAGATAACCGTGACGCTCCCGGCGAATCGCCCCTACGCGATTATTGAGGAGTCCCATCAAATGGAACGTGAGGACGCGTGGACGTTTGTGGCCAGCGACCAATGGCGGCCGGAAACAGGATTGATGCGGCGTTGGTGGAAGGCTCAATTTGACGAGCCGGACGAGGCAGTTGAATCGTTTCCTTTGAAGCCGGGTTATACACGTCTCGGCAAGACAGTCATCCATTTGCAACCGCGTTGGACACAAAGCTTTGATGAAGGGTGGTTTTTCGGCGCCACGGACGGATCGAAGCTCATTGGCGCCCTGCCTCTCCGTGCCGGAAAATGGTTCTGGCCTCATAATAACCTGATATCGGCGAGGGTCGACGATAGCGGATCGTACGCGGCGTTTCGATGTCCAACGTTTCGAGGAGAGCGCTTTTGGCTTTTGACAGCCGGCAAGGAAGACATTGCCGACCGCGCTATGGAGATTGCACGGCGTGCCGGTTTTGCGCCACTTAATAAGCTGCATCATAAATACGTCCTGGCGTGGAAGGGTGTTGAAAACGAAACAATCGAGGTGAGAAATTTCTTTGGGAACAATACGAACCCGACCGGGGGAATGCGAAGCTTAGGTGACAATGCCATCGAAAAAGCCAAAAGCGGCGAGACGATCAAAAGCCGACAGCGACTTTACGACGTTCAAGCATGGCTGGATCCCGATTGGTACGGCAATTACAGAAACCATTGGTCCCCTATAAATCCGAACTTTTACACCGATTTTATTAAGCCGGCTATTGGCTGGGCTGCCATGCTTCGGGAGCATCCCGAGTTCGCTCGGTTTCGAGAGAGGGTTGAGGATGCCGTGCGTGCGGATGTGACGCATTCGATCACATTGCCCGGGGGAGCGGGTCAGGAGTGTCCCGGATATGTGGGGTACGCTATGAAATCCTGGCGTGAGATTGCTCCGGTGTGTCGGGAGTATTTGGGGTTTGACCCCGCCTCATGGAGGCGCTTCAGAGCCGGCCCCTCGTTCCTGGTACGGGTTTCCCAGCCGGTGAAGAATGGGAATGCCCGAAAGTTTCACCCTGGGGGCGATACCCATCCAGGTCAGCCCGATCCGGTAAAATATGCTCGTACATTCGGCGTGGATGAAGAGGTCGGGAACCTTTCCACCGAGGAGCTTCCGGGGTTCGGGGTGGTGTTCCGGGATGAGCCTGGTACCCCCAACGAAACGTACCTGGCCTTTAAATCCGGCCCCAATCGCGGTCACTACCACGGTGATCAGCTGTCCTTTCATTACAATGCTCGCGGATCACGCCTGGCCGTCGATCACCAGGTTTCCTATAGCCCGCGTGCAGGACAGGAACATACGCACAATCGGGTTTCGTTTTCCACCGAAGAGTTTCCGTATGCGAATATGGATGGGCACGAACGAGTGATCGCCTTTAAACCGGGCAAGCACGTGGACATGGTTATTGGTCAGGTCGAAAGCTCCCGGCTTCGCAAGGTAATGAAATACCCGCCTGAGGAGTGGGACAATGTTGAACCTGTAACGCGATTCAAAAAGAACCTGATCTACCGCCGAACAATCGTGCAGATCAAGCATGATGATCGACCGAATTATTTCGTCGTGCGAGATCAGTACTGGGGCCCGGAGCTGACTGCGACATACAATCTCCACGTGCTGGGAGACCGTCTGGAGCGAAACGGGAGGAACATCGACTTCAGTCGGCTCCGGCTTTTCGTCGCCAAGCCTGATACGTTTTCTTTTTCTTCCTTCCCTTCCACCTTGGATACCTGGATGGATGAGAATCACAAGTCGGAGGAGACCCAAGGGGCCCGGATCAGCACGAAAGGAGAAACGATCGAATTTATCACGGTTTTATATCCAGGGGAGTTCATACCTTCAATGAAGTCTCTTCCAAACGGAGTAAAACTCGGCAACGAAACCATTACCTTCACAGGCGGGCTTCCTTCCGGAAAGAATGACAGAACCCACGTGCGTGTCGAACGCGGGGGAGAGCTCTTGGCCGAATTGAACGGAGACGAAATCGATATGAATCGGTCTCAGGGCAAGGTAGGTCTCTTCGTTCCGGATGTAGGGTATCCGTTCGGACCGATTCCGCGCTGGCTGATCAAACAACGTGCCCACTCTGAAGACTTCTGAAGGAACGACCCTTTATGTGTATTAGAAGGCCGCTCAGAAAGGTTATGTCGTTAAACACTCTTCATCAAAGGGAGTCTAACACCGTAAACTCGCTCATCCTTTTCATTGACGACTAAGAGATATCAAGTCCCATGAAAGGTTTTCTGACAATTTCTCGAAAGCCGACCCGATACCGCCCTCGTGTTCGGACAGACACACATGCCGTGCATTCTCGAAAACGCTCCGCGCTTGTGCGGACCTGTCGATGGTCGCTTGTCCTGCTCGGTTTTTGTGGCCTCGAAGCTTCCTTCGATGGAATCTTTGGAAAGAGCAGCTCGGCCCGAACCTGGATCGTAGATCGCCAAGGTCCCCGATCCGACGATTCTGGTCCCGGCACCCGTGAGCGCCCGTTCCGATCTATCTCTGAAGCCGCAGCGCGTGCTCGCCCCGGCGATCAGGTGATTGTCCACGCGGGGGTCTATCGCGAACGCGTCGCGCCGGCGAGAGGCGGCACAAAAGGCCAACCGATCATTTATAAGGCCGCCGCCAACGGAACGGTCGTGATCAAAGGATCCGAGCTATGGGAGCCCAATTGGGAACAGGTGGCCTCGCACAGCGATGTCTGGTTCGGCGCCTTTTACCAACCTTGGTTCTCACGCCCCAAGGAGAGCAATTCCGCCGAATCGCACACGAGAAGCGTCGCGGAGAACCCGTATACCCGCGCCCTGAAAGCGAAACCGGACGGCATGACCACGGGACAGATCTTTCTCAATGGGAAGCCGCTGACACAGCTCTCCGACCTGGAAAAGGTGGCCGACGAACCGGGCTCATGGACGGCAACCGACGCGGGGGACGGGCTCTATATCATTTTCCTGAGGGGATCAAGCCTCCTATTGAGGAGCGACTCGAGCTCACTGTCCGGCAAAACTGCTTTGCCCCGAAGAAACGAGACCTCGGCTATATTCATGTCAAAGACTTCGTCCTGAAGCACGCCGCCAATCAGTTCCCGAGCGGCTTTTGGGCCGACAGTCGGACCGCTCAGAACGGGGCCTTGAGCACCAGCAGCGGTCACCATTGGGTGATCAAAGGCAACCGGATCCGGTTTGCCAAGGCTATCGGTGTTGACTGTGGCAGCCAGACCAGCGAGAGGCTTTACGGCCAACCGAAGCCGGAGGACACCGGCTACCACCTCATCTGTGATAACCGAATCACCGACAATGGATGCGCCGGCATAGCCGGGTGGGATCACACCGAGACACGCATCCTCAACAATGTCATCGAACGCAACAACCGCCTCGAGTTCACTTCCCCCGAGGTCGGAGGCATCAAGGTTCACGGCTTTGTCGACGGCAACGGCTAGAATCAGCCCCACGGAGTCAACCAATATGTGTCGCTTCCGTCCCTTGGTCTTTTTGCCGGCATCAAATCCAGAAGAACCTCCTTGGTCGCCGGTTTGGACCGATTGGCTATCAATGATGGCCGCACTGGGGCTGGGACGGCGTCTTTCCTTGCCGTATAGCTCATCGTGGATCTTCTGCCAGAGTCCGGCTTGGGTCCAGAGCCTGTAGCAGTTATAGACCGTCTTCCATGGCGGGAAATCGTGAGGCAGATACCTCCACGGCAATCCGGCACGAACGAGATACAAGACCGCGTTGACGATCGAGCGCCGCGACTTGCTTTTTTGGCCTTCCGCGTTGGCCCACCGGCGCAGCGGCAAAGTGGGCTCTGATGGCATTCCATTGCTCGTCCGTCATGTCGCTTGGATACGGTTTCGGACGCTGTTGCATCCCTATTTTATGCCAAGATTATACGTGTCAGTACAAGAAAAATTTTTTTCTTCCCATTTTCGGGACACGCTCTTAGCGAAGTCCCTCTTCTCAGCCTCGTTGGAGAGAACACGGGGTGCCATCAAGACGGTTACCGGCCCCCCCTACCGACCCGGTGTGACATGTCATCATGTACCGCATAAGGAAGGTTCATTCGACCGATGAAGTCCTACGGCGTCTTACCTCTCCAGGGTGGGTAACGGCTGACTATAAGCCCGATGCGAAGTGTCAGGTTTATGCGCCGGTGACGGGAACGGAATCTCCCTGGCCCCGTCTTCGAGGATGGCAGCAGAGCTGGAGTAGGAGCTTATGGGACCGCTCAGGCGGACCCATAGGCTGTGAAAGGCAAAACCTCAGAGTTCCGACTGGCTCTGTCCGGTTCAATGGGACCAATTAGCCCGGCAGTTGAGGCCACCAGGGGACCTCCTCCCCTCAACCTGCCAACTGGCTAAGAACCAGTCCCCAGCAGCCGCAGACAGCCCGGACGGCGGTTCATCCACATTAGGAGAAATCAGCATGGCATTGTTTCCCACTGCCAAACCAAAAGCTCACTCCCTCACCGGGAGAATTACCCTGCCGCTGGTTGAGCAGGCCTTTAAGGCCGTCAAAGGGAGCGATGGCTTTGGGCTCTTAGCTGTCGTTGGGGTCGCCGTTTGACTGAAAGAGTCACGTTCGGAAAATGAGGGGAATTGACCCCTCCGCGACAACGGGGAGGTGGAGGTTCCATCCCTCCGCCTTACCCTCTGGTGACTTGTCACCGCTGTGCATTTGCTGGGGTTTCAGAAGCTGACGAGGAGGAGATTCCGAGGAAACCGGTGTGCGGTCGGGTAGGGAAAAGCCGGGAATTGAAAGCGGTGACGAGTCACGCGCACTCCATGAGACTCGCGCGGGTGGTCGGGCCCAAAGCAGTCCGCCGACTTGTCTGCGCTGTCATTGGCGGGCGGGTCAGAAATGCGCAATTTCCGAACGACATTATAGCGATCTAAGTCCGACCATGACCAAGCTTGCGTCCAAGAGACTGATTCAATACCGAAACCGCGCCCTGATCTTCCAAACCGATGGCACGATGCACCTTCCGATTCGAGACAGCTCGGTCGACCGCGTGATCTCGACCTACATCCTTGATCTCTTGCCGGAGGACGATATTTCGGCGTTCTTGCAGGAAGCACATCGCGTGGTCAAAGAAGACGGCAAACTCTGCCTCGTCAGCCTCACGACGGGGACCACTCTGCTTTCCAGGGTTGTCTCCATCTTATGGGCCGCGACATTCCGTCTTCGTCCCACGCTGGTCGGTGGGTGTTGCCCGATTTGGTTGCTCCCGCACCTCAAAGGATCCTGGTGGGACGTAGAACACCAAACGGTCGTGGTTACTTGGGTAGTGCCATCCGAGGTCGTTATCGCCAGGAAAGAAAATCGAGCTATTCATTGAAGACCGCGACCACCGAAAAGAGCTCGAGGCATCAAGCCCGTGATCCTCGACCTTCCTGCTCAAATCCAATGACAAAGAGCTGGCACGCATCTCCAAGGTGCACCCCTTTACCCGCAGGAGCTTCATCGAAGCCGATCGATTAGTTGCGGCCGAAGTCCTGGTGTTCGCCTTTTGGCTCACTGTCTTGTTATGGCGACGTCAGACGCGCAGATCGTCAGGCGGAGCGAGAGGCGGTAGCGGCGAATCATGATGAGGATATCGGGTTACAGAAATGCAATCCAGAGCAATTCCGAGGGTAGGCCCTCTGTTCTACTTGCAAGGTCTTTCACGAAAGCGCCTGAACCGCTGCGTCCAAGGACCCTTGACGATGACAGGACCGGCTACCAAGATAATGACTATGTGGCAGGAGGTTCTCAGAAGTGGGGGAGCTCGCTCGGAACGCAAGGCTGCTAGAGGAACTGTTGCGCGAGTCATCGGCTGCCTGCTGATGGCATCCGTCCTCTCCTTGACCGGCTGTTCGAGCAAGCAATACGCTCTTTCCAATTACGACGTGATACTCCGCTTGAAGCCGAACGGCGATTACGTCGTATCCGAGGAGCTTACCTTCGACTTCCAGCAAGGGGAGTTTCACTATGCCTATCGGAACATTCCCAAGGACCAGCTTGCCGCGATCCAAAATGTTCGCGTTGAGTCCTCGGATACCCACATCAAGGACGTCGTAACCAAGGA
This sequence comes from Verrucomicrobiota bacterium, assembly GCA_018610125.1. Lineage (GTDB taxonomy): Bacteria > Verrucomicrobiota > Verrucomicrobiia > Limisphaerales > JAHEOI01 > JAHEOI01. The sequence continues at coordinate 880 of JAHEOI010000177.1, read as the reverse complement.
AAAGGCCGACGAGTATCGCGTTCGGTGGACCTTCCCCTATCGTCGGGAACCAGCCACGTTCAAGCTGACTTACGAAGTCAAGGGAGCGCTCAAGCGAGAGGGCAATCGTCGCGTGATTGACTGGGATGCTGCGGGGACCCAATGGACAGTGCCGGTCCGCAATGCTGAGGTTCAGGTTCGAATACCAGAGAAGCTTGCCATTGGGAAGAATGAGCTCGAGGTAAGGCGCCCAAGCGACGCCACCATCCGGGCAGCCAAGGAAGGAGGCTGGGTTGTTGAAGCGAAACAGGCCCCGGTTCCTCCAGGAGAGCGATTTCGGATCGTTGTCGCTTATCGCCGGTCAACCGTCGAGCCATAGCTTATCGGCGAGGCCACTGAACGACGCGGAGCGCATTTGAAGGTTGCTATGAAACGATCAAACTCAGACAAGAACATAGGAGAAGATTCTCTCTCCCCCTACGGGGAACTTGGAATCAGGAGCAGCAATAACTATCAATGCCCGTCGAGCTGCTTGACCAGTCAAAGCCAAATCACGCTCACGCCCCCGTTCGGAAGACCGATGTTTGCCGTATGCAATGTCAAGCCAACACGCAAGAGGGTGACCAATGCAAGAATCAAGCGTTAAAGGGTCTGCAATACTGCTCGATGCATCTTGGTCACGATGCAAAGCGACACCAGAGCCTCTTTAAAAGCGTCAAGGAGATCTTCAAGGTCACTTTAGCTATTCTACTTTTGCTCTCTTGGATCTACTTTCTCCTCGTAAGGCCCTTAGTCGTCTTTATCCCTGCAGTTATCGAGGCGGTGTACGAACTCGGTGTCATGCCCACCATTGTAACCCTTGGCGTCATTTCATTGGTAGCTATTGGAACCCTAAACTTTC
>JAHEOI010000176.1 GCA_018610125.1 Verrucomicrobiota bacterium | reverse complement strand
TCATCCGCGCGCCGGAAGTCTTCTTTTCCATGCTCATTTGTTTTTCACTCGTGCTAGGTTTCATGCTCAATCGGGCCCAACAAAGCCCGCTTTCGTGGCTATCGCCTATTCTAGCCCAACCAGGCGTTTTGACAAGCCAAGTCGCCAAGCACCGAGAAACGATCGACGAAAGGAGTAAAGGGGAATTGTCAAAGGGGCTTTTAACGGGCAAACTCTCCTCGGCGACAGTCGCGACTGTCGGTTTGGCGCGGTTGCCTTGACGAAGCGCAATGTTGCTCAAGCCGGCATCGAGGATGCGCCGTCTCGGAAAGGCCAAGAGCCTTAAGGATCGGCAGGCTTGTGTCCTGTCAATTCGGAGAGGATTCCCATCTCGGTTGGTATATGGCATCACCCAAGAGCACAAACGTGAACCGAAAAAAGACTGCGCTGCTCGGGCTCGGTCTCGTCTTGGTCGTCGGCATCGTGGTTGCGACCCTCTGGTTGCGTTCAGACAGAACAACCCAGGAAACGGTGTCGAATCAACCCTCCCAGTCGTCCCAAGAGACTATCATGGAGCCGGACTCGGTCGTGTTTAAGCGCTACGCCGGCTCGAAAAGCTGCAAGGAGTGTCACCGCGCCGCCTACGACCAATGGAAACAATCCCACCATGGCCTCGCTGAACGCCCGGTCTCCCCCCAAAAAGAGGGTGATGCCTTCCGGCCCGCACACACGGTCAAGCACGGCACTCAAACAAGCCAAATCCGCGCAACAAATGATACCTATCAAATCATCGCCAACGCCGCCGAGGACAAGAAGCGGTCGTTTACCGTCGAGCGGGTGATCGGGACCGAGCCGCTGAAGCAATTCCTGGTACCGATCGGCGACGGGCGTTATCAAGCGACCGAGCTTGCCGTCGATTCGAAAACCGGGGAGTGGTTCAATGTGTTCGGCGACGAGGATCGCCGACCGGAGGAATGGGGACACTGGACCAATCGTGGCATGAATTGGAACAGCATGTGCGCCACCTGCCACAACACCCGGCTGAGAAAACATTACAATGCCGAGAGCGACCGTTACAGCACCACCATGGCCGAGATGGGGGTGAGCTGTGAGTCATGCCATGGTCCAATGGCCGACCACGTCGATTGGCAGCGGGATTACCCCGATCAACAGGACGATCCGACACTCCCGAATCATTCGCCCAAAATCACGATGGACGCCTGCGGCGCATGTCATTCACGACGCTCCGAGCTGACAGGCGATTTTCATCCGGGAGAAGCCTATCTCAACCATTACTCGCTGGTCATTCCGGATGAATCGGACACCTATTACCCGGATGGTCAGGTCAATGGCGAAAATTACGTCTTCACCTCCTTTTTGAGCAGCAAGATGCATACGGCCGGAGTGACCTGCATGGATTGCCACGAGCCGCACTCGGCCGAATTGATCACTCAGGGAAACGCGCTCTGCATGCGGTGTCACAGCGGCCAACGCCAAGATAGTCCCGAAATCGATCCCGCTTCCCATAGTCACCACAAGCCGGGAACGGCCGGCGGCAAATGCGTCGATTGCCATATGCCGGAAACCGTCTACATGCAACGCGACCCCCGCCGGGATCACGGCTTCACCATCCCGGATCCCCTCCTGACCAAGCAATACGGCGTGCCGAATGCCTGTAACCGATGTCACGAAGACGAATCGACCAAATGGGCGCTCAAGCACGTCCAAGATTGGTACGGCGATTCAATGGACCGGCATACGCGTGAGCGAGCGACGTGGGTTGCCGAAGCGCGGGAAGGCAACGCCGATGTCGTGGATGACCTCCTCAAAATGGCAACCGAGGAATCCAATCCAATTTGGCGTGCGGTTGGAACCCACCTCCTACAGCGCTGGAGTGGTCGTTCAGAAGTAACCACAACCCTCCGAAAGCAGACCGAGGATCCATCCCCATTCGTACGGGGCGCGGCAGCCGAGTCCCTGGATCCGCTCGCCCAACAGCCCAATCAAGCCGTCCGTAGCACCCTGCGCGAGCTCCTGCAGGATCCGGTGAGAAAGGTCCGCATCGATGCCGCATGGTCGCTTCGATCGGTGCTCGATTTGGATCAGCCCGCGGCCACCGATCTCATGCGCTACCTGGATTATCATCAAGATCAGCCATCCGGATCACTCCAAAAAGGGGTATTCCAGTTCGATCGAGGCAATCCCAAAGCGTCGCTCCCTTACCTCCGCCGAGCGGTCGAGTGGGACCCCAACTCGGCCCCGATCCGTCACGCGCTCGCGGTCAGTCTGAGTGCCGTCGGCAAGCCCTCCCAAGCCGTTGAGCACCTTAAAGTCGCCTGTGAGTTAGAGCCCGGGGTGGGTGACTACCATTACCGCCTCGGCCTCGCTTACAATGAAGCCGGAAAGCTGAAGCAGGCGATTCAATCCCTCGAGAAAGCAACCGAGCTGAATCCGAACAACTCACGCGCCTGGTACAACCTCGGATTGGGCTACTCCCAAGCAAACCAGCCGCAAAAGGCCATCGACACCCTGCTGCGTGCCGAATCGATCAACCCCGACTCACCCCGTATACCCTACGCTCGCGCGACCATCCTCGTGCGCCTCAAACAATACGATCAAGCCAAACAAGCCGCTCAACGCGCATTGGACATCGCCCCCAACTTCCAGCCGGCCGCCAACCTCCTCCGGCGATTCCAGTCACAAGCCCCGATGCGACGCCGTCCCCGGCCTTAATCGACAAGCCCCTCGCACTCTCGCCAAAAATCGAGCGAAACGACGATACGACAAAAATCGAGACGACCGTCTCATATTTTGTCGCCCTCGAATCGAAATTCCCGCATTTGCTTTCCTGCCGCCGCCATTTCCGTTTGACGCCTCTTCCAGGCCGTTCGTCCCAGATAACCGGGCGGCAATAACGCCTGGGGAAGCAATGGGTCCCGGTTCACGGCTTCCATCCATGCCCGACGCTCTTTCTGCAACCACTCGTAAAATGCCTCGGCATCCGATTCATTTTCGACCGGATGATCCGGTCGTTGACCCAATATTTTTCGGTGTCGAGCATACGCGCGATTGATCTCAACGAAATCCCACGCTCCCGCCACGATCTCGGAATCGCTTTCCCCTCCACACGGCCATCCCTCCATCAGTATCAGCGATTTAACGTTAAGCAGTCCGCCCGCCAGGGTTTCACGCTCCTCGCTCATCGGATCGGGCGTTACCCAAACGCTGTTTTGCAGAAAGCCAAATCCACGACTCTTTAGATATTGCCGAAGCTCATGCCGGGAGCGCCTTTGCAGTTCCGGAACATCGAAAAGGACAAGTCGCCAACGCCCATCCCACGCCCGTTGCCACCACGCTTCCGGATCACGTCCCCCCATCGCCTGAAGGCGTCCCGCCTCGCTCAACCGATACAGACGATCCCCTGACAGACCTTTCTTGGTCTCAATCCATTGCGACCGCTCAAGCCGTTGGAGCTGCCGTAAGAGCCCCTTTCGGTAAGCCCAGCTCTCAAATGACTCGCTCAGGTTGCGGAAAGTCGGCCTGGTTATCATTTCACAGCCCCACAGCAGCATGTAAAGGAGCTCGTCGGTTTTTGTTTGCATGAGGCCGATCCTGCCTAACGGGGACCAAAGAGACGACAAAAATCAAGACGGCCGTCGCATTTTTTGTCGTCGAGGGAGGGATTTACCCGACGGTTGCTCAAGAGGCCGATAGCTGTTACAAAGAGCCGCAAAAAGAAGGCAGCGGCCTTGGCGGCGGGAGAAGTGAAGCAGAGAATTGAATCGCCGGGCCGTTTTGCTCGGAGAGGACGACTTTATGGACATACGATCTTATCTGCGGACGCATACGAATCCACCGGTATTCCTGATATCGCTTGTGGTGATCGTTCTTTTCTTGATTTGGGGTGTCAGTGCCCCCAAGCAGCTTGGGGATGTCGCGAATGGGATCATGAGCTGGATCACCACCAATCTCGGGTGGTGGTACTTGATGTCGGTATTCGGCTTCCTGGTTTTCGTGCTCATCATCCTCTTTAGTCCGTATGGTCGGCTCAAGCTTGGCAAAGATAACGAAGAGCCGGAATGGAGCACCTGGTCTTGGTTTTCGATGCTCTTCACCGCGGGCATGGGGATTGGCTTGGTCTTCTTTGGGGTGGCCGAGCCGATCGAGCACCTCACGAACCCTCCCGATGGCACTGTTTCTCCCAAATCGGCCGAAGCAGCCATTTTTGCGATGCATACGACCTACTTCCACTGGGGCTTGCACCCCTGGGCTATCTATATCATCATCGGCATGTCGATGGGTTATTTCTGCTTCCGGCATGACCTCCCGTTGCGTCCCGCATCGGCATTTTACCCGCTGATCGGTCGCGGCATCTATGGCTGGATCGGGCATGCCGTCGACATTCTGGCTGTGTTCGGCACGCTTTTCGGTCTCGCCACCTCTCTCGGACTCGGAGCCAGTCAGATCGCCTCGGGTTTAAGCAGCGTCTTTGGCATCCCGGATAATTGGGGCACTCAGGTCATCATCGTTGCGGCCGTCACCGCCGTCGCGGTCACTTCGGTCATGCTGGGTCTGGACAAAGGGATTCGCCGCCTATCGGTTTGGAACATGTCCGGGGCCATCATCCTAGCCATCGCGGTCTTTTTGGCGGGCCCGACGCTCTTGATACTCCAATACCTTGCGCAAAGCGTCGGTTATTACATCCAACACCTGCCGGCAACGAGCTTAAATGCCTATGCGTTCAACGATGAGGGACAGGATTGGATTTCATCCTGGACCCTCTTTTATTGGGGTTGGTGGATTGCCTGGTCTCCTTTCGTCGGGATGTTCATTGCCCGTGTCTCCCGGGGGCGGACAGTAAGGCAGTTTGTTCTTGGCACACTGATCGCGCCCGTCGGCGCTTCAATGGTCTGGTTTGCCATTTTCGGTGGATCGGCAGTCAACGAGGTGTTGATGAACGACAATCAAGCCATGGCCGAAGCCGGCACCACAAACGCGATGTTCGTGCTGATGGATTCCATTCCTTTTGGGGGACTGACGGCAATCATGTCGCTCCTGGCCATCCTTGTCGTCGCCATATTCTTTGCGACCTCTTCCGATTCCGGCTCGTTGGTGGTCGATATGCTGACCAACGGCGGGGATCCCCATCCAAAGTGGCAACAACGGCTCTTTTGGGCCGTCACCGAGGGGGCCGTTGCGGCAATCCTATTGGTTGCCGGGACCTTTTCCGCCGCCGGCAACCCGCTTTCGGCGTTACAGACCGCCGCCATCGCCTCGGGGTTCCCGTTCTCAATCGTGCTGGCCGTTATGTGCTGGGGATTGGTCCGCGGTTTCCGTCGGGATGTCGTCCCGCCGCCGCTCGGCGTCTCCGAGGAGGATTGGAGCCAAAAATAAAAGCACCAACCGGTCATCACGCTGAGGAACTGTCGGTCGGCCGGCCGGCTCCTTATCGCCCTGAAAGGAACAAGGGGGAACAGGCCCCCCGACTATAACCTATCAGCATGACTCACCACGACCCGGAAGAAATACCGGCCTCCGGTCCAAAGGGATCGATCGAGGTCAATCCGCATGGTTTCGAACCCATTTGCCTTTGCTATGCTCGACTCGCTATCGGCGACGGATCCCTGCTCCAGAGGAAGCCACGCCAGCAAGTCGGACGAGTATTCAATCGAATAGCTTAGGCCCGGGTCATCCGTTCGATAGGTGAAGGACAACCGGAGCACCCTGGTTCCCTGGACCCCATCGATCCGCACCACAGGTTGGTCATCGGCTCTCACCGGATCGAGTCCAAACGCATACTCCTGGAGATTTGTATGACCATCCTGGTCCGGATCGCCTTCAAGGAGCCACCCGGCGTGCCCGGCACTCCCGAAGAAACGTTGTCCCCATAACTCGCGGGCCGTTATGCTGCCGCCTCCTTGAGGTGCCGTATTCGAAGATTCCTCTTTCACTTCAAGATCAAACCTGCCTGTCACACTCGCCCCGCTCTCGTCTGTCGCCGCAATCCGGACGGTCATGAGCCCGACATCGGCAGCGGTTGGCACGCCTTCCAGGATCCCGGCCCCTGCATCAAAGCTCAGCCAATCGGGCAAGCTGCCGCCCTCGACCAATCCGGCCGAGAGGGTGAGGCTGTCCCCCCAATCGGGATCGGTGAAGGTCGTCTCCGGCACGGTGAATCGAAGTGTCTCTCCGACCCTGACCACCTGATCCGGCAACGCCTCGGTCCGTTGAGGCGGGTTATTGAACTTGATTTCGAAGAGATACGAGGCCCCGGTCTTATCCGGTCCCCGATCCAAGTTCGCTCCCACGGCAACTGTGCCGCCATCGATTGCGACGGAAGTCCCAAAGTGGTCCGACTCCTCGTCGGCAACCTGTAGTGTGTCGGCCAAACCCCAATGGTCCGAGACGACAATGCCACGTTGTGCCGGATCAAAATCCCGCATGTAGACATAGGCAGCACCCCGGTTCGGTCCGTCGGGATTGCCACCGCCGGACCCCCCGTTACCTCGGTCATCGTCATCGTCATCGTCCTCCCGAACCGGCTCGGTCAATGGGGCCCCCACGATCAGGCTGTCCCAATGGATGGAAACCGAGAGACCAAACAACTGAGCGCCGGTCGTATCCGGAGAAACGAAACGCTTCCGTTCTCCCCAATTGCCCGACCCACCCAGATCTCTCTCAAAGAGATAAGCGGCCCCGACCGATCCTTTCTTGCCTTTCCCGGGAAAGCCCTCCCCGTCCAACGAGGGCTCGATTCTCGACGCCCCGACCGCGATACAGTCGCGATCCAGATCAACCGAGATGCCAAAATGCGCTGTCTTCTTCTCCTCGGACGGACTTAATGTCTTGACTAAGCTCCAAGGCTCCGATGACCCATCGCGTCGCTCGAAGACAAACACGCTCCCAAGGTCCTTTTCATTGTCATCCTTCATTGGCGCCCCGATGGCGATCGTCTCCCGATCGAGCGCAGCGGAGAACCCAAAGGCGTCGGATTGCCGGGCATCGGGGGCTGTCAACGTCCGGACCAGCCCCCAATTTGCGTCGCCGCCTTGATTGCGATTGAAGAGATACCCGGCACCGGCATGATCCGGGGCCTCCTCTCCCCGGCGTGCCGTCACCAGCACTGTCTCCCGGTCAATCGCCACCGCCTGTCCGAAATGATGGTCATTCGAATCCTCCCCGGACACAAGGCGCTTCACCACACCCCATTGCCCGTCGCCGCCCTGATCCCGTCGAAAGATATACGCCGCACCAGAGCGATCATCCGATTTATCGAAGGGGGAGCCGACCAAAACCCGATCCCGATCCACCGCAACCGAAAAGCCGAAACGATCGCCATTTTTTGGTTCCGGCGCGGTCAGCTTCTTGATAAGCCCCCACTGACCAAGACCGCCTTGATTTCTCCCAAACAGGTAGGCCGCGCCGCTCTTTTCGCCATCTTCCGTTCGGTCAAATGGGGCCCCGACCACCACAAAGTCGCCGCCCACAGCCACACGCTGTCGCCAAGGCGATCCATCGGGTCCTTCTCGCACCAGAAGCTCTGTCGTGAACGGATGATGCACGATGACGGTCGTGTTGTCGTCGATCACCGGGGAGGCAATCCCATCTTCCACATTCAGAGTCAACCGCACCGTCTCGGACGAATCCGGTGTCACCCGGTCACTCGGTGTCGGCACGAATGAGAGTGCCCGGAGCGCCGCGGTGGCCTCGGCATCCGTGACGCCCGAGTCACCGCCCAGGTTGTAGATTCCGCCTCCCTCATCGACAAACCCATCCAGGTCCGTGAGGAAGCCCTTTGCCGGATCATCGATCTCAACCGTCACCCGGATCGGCTCCTCGCCCTGCGCATCCACCTCGGTGACCGCCACTCCGGAGAAGGGGCGCAAACTCACCCGCTTATAGACCGCCTGGCTGGCAACCGTTCCCGTAATGACCGGGGGATCATTCACGCCGTTGACCGTCACGGTTACCGCACCAGTGTCCCGATCCGAGCCTGTTTCCATGACGGTGACAGTGACGGTTTCCTCTCGACTTCGCCCACTGTCATCCACGATCTCGTATCGAAGCTCTTCCCGCCCGGTAAACCCGCCGGCCGGGGTGTAGCCCACTCTCCGGCCGGAGCTCGTTTCCAGCACACGCGCCGATCCGCCTTGACTCGGTTCACTGACGCCACTGATCGTCAATCTCGAGGCGCTATCGCCGGGCAAGATTTGATCGTTACTCAAAACGTCGAAGCGATATTCATCCCCATCGGCGAGTGTGGTAAAACGGTCCGTGCGGGTTGCGATTTGGCCGACCTCGACCGTGACGCTAGCCGTTCCGGTGCCACCTACTCCGTCAGCCGTTTTGTAAACAAACTGATCGACCCCGAGAAATCCTGGTTCTGGCGTGTAAAGAATCCCTGTCCCCTGGATCCTAGCCGCCCCATGCCCCGGTGTCTCCACGATTTCTTCGATTCGCCACTCCGACGCGGTTGCCGGCTTGGTATTGTCATTGACCAGGACCGGCAGACGGTTCCGGGAGCTGTTCCGTTCGACCGCATAGGCGTCGTCATTGGTCTCCATTTCCCGCGCTTCGCTCCTCTGCCGGACTTCAACCCGCACCGTCGCTTCGGTTCGACGGGTCGTGCCATCCGTGATCTCGTAGGTAAAACCTTCCACGTAAGGGAACGAGCCATCCCCGTCCCTCGGCGTATAGATCAACGCCGTTCCATCCTGTGCGATCTCCACGTCGCCCTCCTGATCCGGTGCATTGTTGGCGTTGATGTCATCGATACCGACCCCGGTGACCTCTAGCAGCGCCCCGGTTTCGGGAAGGATCCGATCGTTGCCCAAGACCGGGAGTCGAAACGACCGCGGTGTCGCGGTATCGTCCTCTTGCTCAAAGAAGACCGTGAACGCGTCGCTGTTGGCGCTGAGCGCCCCTTCGGTAACCCGGACCACAACCTTGGCCGTATCCGTTCGCCGAGAGTCTGTCATCGTGTAAGTAAAGGTCTCCTCGCCCGTGAAGCCGGCTGCCGGAGTGTAAATCAAGCCATCGCGCGAGTCGTTAATCCGGACGGTACCGCCTTGATCAGGGCTCGATCCCCCTTCGCCAATCGCTCTGATGGTCAGCACTCTTCCCAACTCGGTCAGGGACACATCATTCGACAACACCGGCAGCGCGTTCTCAGAGCTTTCGGACGCCACCGAGAAAACATCGGTGCCGGCGTGCACTCCCTTCTCGATAACCTTGACGGTCACCGTTCCCGAACCTTGTCTCCCCGATGCGTCCCGGACCGTATAGCGGAAAGCGGCGGTTCCGGTGTCTGTCCCGGACGGCGTGAATGCCAACGTTTTCGCCTCCGGCGCGATCGCCATTTGGCCCAAGCCCTCTCCGTCGATCGCCACCACCTCCGAGAGCGTCAACGTTTCGATTTGCGCCCCGAGAATGCGGTCATTTTCGAGGACGTCCAGCGTCTTGGAAGCGGCCCCGGCCTCCACGGTAAACCGGTCGTTATTGATGACGAGGCCGCCGACCGACACTGTCAGGGTGGCAATGCCGCTGCCACCCAGTCGATCAACCGCCCGGTATTCGATGGAATCGGTACCGAGGAAACCCGTATCCGGCCTGTAAAGGATTTCCGTGCTCTCGGCGTTCAGCGATGCCGACCCATGCGAGGCCGATCGGACAATCTCTTGGATTTCCAAGCCTTCCGCCGCGCTCGGGAGAATCGTGTCATTCCCCAAGACTGCCAACGCATTTTGACCGCTGTTAATGAGCACACTGTAGGCATCGTCGGACGCCGGCAGGTCGCCGCTCCGGT
>JAHEOI010000175.1 GCA_018610125.1 Verrucomicrobiota bacterium | reverse complement strand
GGCTGGCAGGCATGGATCGGCTGGCAACAGGCCCGGCAGTTGGCCGCGACAAGATAACGCATTCGAACATTCCAAAAATGCCGGAGGGGGAAAAGAGATGACCGATCACGTTCGCCAAGAAGGGGGCACTTCAGTGATGGAATCGGAGGAAGCCCCCCAACTGCTTGAGAAGCTCGTTCGGAGCGCTGAAAAGGCCTCTGCCAGCGACATTCATTTGCTTATGCGACCTGAGGGAGCAGAGGTCACTTTTCGAGTGGATGGAGTGATGGTCCCTTACACCCGACTTTCCAAACCGGTCGGCGAACGGGTTGCCGGTCGGGTTAAGTTCCTGGCGGCGATGCGGACTTATCAGGAATCGTATCCGCAAGACGGACGCATTGAAAAAGACCACGTCGGGAGCTCCCAGGATATTCGTGTCGCCACTTATCCCACCATTACCGGCGAGAAGCTGAACCTACGGCTTTTCGCAGCGGCTGGGAACAAATCGTTGCCTGAATTGGGACTTGCATCCGAGACTCATCGTGCGCTGGAGCAGGTGTTAAACGAGCACGCCGGGCTGTTACTATTGACCGGCCCTTCTGGAAGCGGGAAAACGACCACCATTTATGCGTGCCTCCGCTACTTGACCGATTCCGGACGGCACATCATTACGATCGAGGACCCGGTCGAGCATTTGGTTCCGGGAACGATGCAGACCGAGATCAACGAGGCGCGGGGACTCGGCTTTCCGCAAGCGGTCAAGCATGTTGTCAGACAAGACCCGGATATTCTGGTGCTCGGAGAAGTTCGGGATGAGGAGACAGCGGATATGGCGGTCCGAATTGCCTTCACGGGGCATTTGGTTATTGCGACCTTGCATGCCGGGTCGTGCCAAGGAGTGTTCGAGCGCCTAAGGACAATGACCTCGCATTTTCCCACAGCCATCGCCGCGACCAAGATGGTCCTTAATCAACGATTAATCCGTTGCCTCTGTCCCAATTGCCGGGGGACAGGATGTAAAAATTGTCTTCAAACCGGTTACCGTGGGAGGCTACCGTTGGCTGAGTCGGTCCGCATGACCGATTCGTTGCGGGAGACCCTCCGGGGTCAAGGGATTTCAACAATCGAGCCTGACAAGACTCTTGAGCAGAGGGGTAAGGAGCTCGTTCAGACCGGAATCACCAATGAGCAAGAACTAAAACGGGTGCTGCGATTATGAAATACGATGAGCTGGCCTTTTTCAATCAACAGCTCGCCAATATGCTTCGGAATGGCGTGCCGCTTGAAGGTGCCCTGCGCCACTTATGCCTAGCAATGCAAGGAGGCCGTTGGCGTCACGAGCTGTTGGCTCTGCAATCGGACTTAAGTGAGGGCATACCTATCAATGACGCGTTGGCCAAGCGCGACCTTCCAAGCCTGTACGTGCGGATGATTCAGCTTGGCGCCAAGACCGACCAACTGGCCGCCGTCTTGGATCTGCTGGCCGGCTATTATCAACGCGTCCATAGCTTAAGCAATCGCCTCAAGGGGCTTCTCGTCTATCCGGTCATTGTCCTGACCCTCGCGTTGTTCCTCTCCCTGTTTTTGGCCTTCGTGCTCAGCTCGATCCGATACGATCTCTCTGTCTCCGAATCCATTGAAATGGCCCGCCCGGCCTGGCAATTCGGAGTGTACGCTGCCGGCCTGTGGGCACCACCGCTTTTCATTGCCGTTGTCCTGCTATTGATTGTGAGCATCGCCATGGTGCCCCCTCTAAAACGAAGGCTTTTCTGGCGAATCAAGGTATTCCAAGAGGCCAAGCTTGCTGAAGTTGCCAATGCCATCGCGCTCCTGGTACGAAGCGGATGCCCGTTACAGCAGGCGGTAGCCTTTATGGCCGAGCTGGAATCCCCCGGCCCCGCAGGCAAGGAGCTCACTCGCTGGCATGGCTTACTGGCTTCGGGCCATACCCAATTAACAGCCATTATGGGATCCAGCAAGATCTTTCCCTCATTATTCGTCTGGTTGGTCGGACACAGCGGCGAAAACGTTGCCGAAGGCTTCCATCGCGCGAGCCAAATCTATTACGATCGGGCCAATTATCGAATGGACCTCATATTGTACGCGATATTGCCGGCTTCGGTGCTCCTCCTGACCGGTATGATCGCCGGCCAGGCGTTGCCCCTTTTCCAGTTTTTGGCTCACGTCATGAGGTTGATGGGAGCCGCTTCCTAACCAATAATCGCATGCGATCACGATGGAGAGCTGGCTTGATATACTGCAAATCGGTTTGGGCGCGGCCGGCTGGTTCGTTGTTTGGCTGCTTCCTCTGACCGGGCTTTGTCTGCTGACCGGGTTGATAATCGGCCTGCCGATACGGCGTCAGGAACGGTCACGCCTTTTCTTGGACCTGCTCCAGGTCGGTCTCGATGAAGGGAAGCGGCCGGAACAAACCGTGACGGACCTCGCAAAAATTCCCGATCAGAGGCACGATTCAAGGATCCAATATCTGGCGCAAAGTCTCGAGATGGGCTACACGTTCCCGGAGGCAATCGATCATGTCCCCTCCCTCTTGCCAGCTAAAGGACGCGCGGTAATCAAGGCGGGGTCGGAGGCCGGGGACATTCGCACGGCATTGACAGCCTGCAAGTGGATGCTTTCAGACGCTGTTTCACGCACTCGAGGAGCCCTTAATTACCTCGTCTTCTTCTGCTTTGCCTTCGCACCCATGATCCTTATCTTCCTTACGTTAATCACCAACTTTATGCGCGGTGCCTTATCGAAGGTGACAACAGCCCTCCACGCGGAAATTCCGGGATTCTTCGAATTCGTCATCGAACAAGATCGCTGGTTAAGCGCCGGCCTCGGATTTGTCTTGGTCACGATCTTTGCCGGTGGCGGCCTTCTCTTCATACTGGATCCGAATCGGGTGAATTCCTCCCGCGTTCGATGGCTCGGTTGGTTGGATCGTTTGTTCTACTCCTTGCCTTGGCATCGGAACCGAATGAAGCGGGACTTTTCGTCCATGCTGGTTACCCTCCTGGATGGCGGGCTTCCGGAAGAAGACGCCGTCTATAGGGCGGGACACGCGACAACAAATCGCATCTTCATGAGAAAAGCGGAATCAGTCCGCTCCTCTTTGCGCCAAGGAGTCCCCCTCCACGAGGCTGTTAACAAGATGGATGTCAAAGGCGGGATGTCCTGGCACCTCCAAAATGCCTTTCACCGACGAGGCGGATTCCGAGAGGCTTTGGCCGGCTGGCAAGAAAGCCTTGATGCCCGCGCCTTCCAACAGGAACAAACCGCCGCTCAGTTGGTAACAAGCCTCTTCGTGCTATTGATCGTCGGTTGGATCGGCATCCATTGTGTCGGATTTGCCCTCGTGTGGGCACGGGCGATTGAGAATCTTAACCTCGGCTAATGACGTTATCACGACCCCGACAGCAATGATTGCCCAAAAATACGATTCAAAAAGCGACATGACCCTGCAGTTTACCTTGAAACCTCCCCCTTTACGAAAGTGTTCTTTCCATGCCCCCCCGACACTCCCACACTCCGATACTCCGATCCTTCCCCCTCATCCGCTTCCTTTTCGCTTGACGCCACCCTTTTTCAGATTGAGACTCAATTGCAAGATTCGGAAACGAAAGCGTCGCGATGAGCTACGAGACAAAGCAGCGATTTCAACTGGAGGGCGATTTTGTCGCCTTTGGCAAGATGAAAAAGGGCACCCCGAAGTCGTTGCTCTTAAGGTGCGACGGCATGGCCTATGAGCTAAAGATCGCAAAAGGGCTAAGGTCAGGGATCCGGGGGCTATTACAGCCGGGAAGCCGAGTTCGGATTCACGGAAGAGAGAAGTGCCAATATGACCGCTCGTCGAAGAAGGAAAGCCAACCGTCCAAGGTTAAGCGGAAAGCGGTCGCCATCACTCCACTCAAGCAAGGGAGTGAAATTGAAACCAGGCAACCGGAGGCCGGCCGTCAAGTTGTCGTTCAAGTTTGCACTAAAGCCAACTGTTGGAAACGCGGCGGGAAACAGATTTGGGATCGGCTCAAAGAAATCCAAGCCGAACAAGGCTCCTCGGAAAACATCAGCCTTCAGCCGGTGCATTGCCTAGACCGCTGCAAAAAAGGCCCCTGCCTCCGGTGCCTACCGGAGCGGCATATCCATTGCCAAATGGACACGAAGCACCTGCCCGATCTCGTCAAGCAGAAAACCACCCCCAAGCCCGATTCGCATGCGGAGGTGCCCTAGGTCCGCTCCGGTTGAGGCGTGTAGCGCAGATATGGCTTAACCCATCGAACCCCTTTCGGAAAGGTAGAGCGCGCCTCTTCATCACTGACACTCGGTGAAACAATGCACTCTTCTCCGTTTCGCCAGTCCGCCGGAGTCGCGAGCTTATGCTTTGAGGTCAACTGCAGTGAATCAATCACGCGCAACAGCTCATCGAAGTTGCGTCCCGTCGAGGCCGGATAAGTCAGGGTCAGCTTGACCCTTTTATCATCACCGATAACAAACACCGACCGCACAGTTGCCTTGTCGTCTGCGTTCGGATGGATCATGTCGTAAAGCGACGCGACTTCCTTATCCGGATCGGCGATGATTGGAAAATTCAAGGTCGTGTGCTGCGTCTCGTTGATATCGTTGGTCCAACCTTGATGGGACGCCAAAGGATCGACACTGATCGCGATCATCTTGACGTTTCGTTTTTCGAACTCCGGCTTCAGCTTGGCGGCTTTTCCAAGCTCGGTGGTACAGACCGGTGTGTAATCGGCTGGATGAGAAAATAAGATTCCCCAACTGTTGCCCAGCCACTCATGAAAGTCGATTTTGCCTTCGGTTGTTTCCGCCGTGAAATTCGGGGCCTTGTCTCCTAATCGTAATGCCATAAGTTTGATCAAATCTCACACGTTTCGCTCACTTACTGGTCACCCCCAATAAGAATTAGTCGTCCATCCCCCGATGTCAAAGCTAAAATACCCTTGTCACGAAGACGCACCACGAACAGAATCGACCCTATGAAGATCTCACATCCGTACGTGACCAGCGCCGTTTTCAAGCTTGTGACCACACTCGAGTTCGACCTTTGTGTCGGCGAGCACTTTCTCCCGACACGGATTGAGGTCTTTCAAGATACCGAATCCGATAATCATTTCCGTTGTCGCATGTGGGAGCGGGATTTGTTTCATCTCAAGCCCACGGCGCTCGTGGGTCGAGAACGAAGCTCCGGTGAGGAGTTCGACGAAGAACTGTTGGTTGAGCGAACATGGGAGATCTCGAAGCGCTATGAGGATTTCGAGGCCCCGGACGCGGAAACCGCGGTAAATAGCTTTGTCAAGAGCCTTGAGACCTATTTAAAAAACCTCTCGGGCTAATAACGTTCGTTTACCAAGGATCAGCGATTTGAGCAACCCCCGCCATGTCATGAACTTAGGGCTGCACGGTCCAAGCGATTAGCCTCTTTTTGGCTTTAATCAAGACGGTATCATCCACAAATGCCGGCTGTGACCAAGTTGGCGTGTCGGCAACGGTGTATCGCGCTGTTACGTCAAATCGGCGGCTATTGGCGTCGATCACAAAAAGCTCTCCCTCGGACGTCAGCGAAACGATCTTCGAGTCGGTCTTAAACAAGAGAGCGTTGTTGCCCATTCGCGCCGAGCTCCTCCATCTAACCTCGAAGCTCTTGACATCCATGCAAAAGAATTGGCCACGATTTTGCTCGGCGAATCCAAACAGCAAATCATTGACCAAGACCGGAGAGCTCATGTACATGGAGGGTCGTGCGCCTTCCCACACTTTCCGCGGCGTCCAGTTCCCTTCTTTGTTTTCTAACCGATAGGCGAATGTGCCTTGTTGATGCCCGGAAAAGATCAAGACATTTCCGTGTTTGACCGGTGTCACAATATTTTGCTCATAAGGAGTCGTGAACGGGATTTTCCAAAGGAGCCTGCCACTGTCCACGGCGACACCGATGCAATACCGCCGTGATTGCGTCACAATTTGTCTCGTGCCATCGATCTCGACGATAATCGGCGACGCATATCCGGGACCGTCACCTTCCCAGCTCCAGATCACCCGTCCGGAATCCAGATCGAATGCTCGTAAGGCGCCCCCCTCGCCACCTCCGACATGCGCAATGCATCTTCCTCGATCGATCAACGGCGACATTGCCGTGCCGAAGCTCGGCTGGGTCTCGGGGAATTCGTCACGAAATGTTTTTTGCCAGCGCACCTCCCCTGAGCTCGGCTTCCAGCAGCTCAAGGTGCCATTGATCCCGAACGTGACCAGATGCCCCTCGGTCAGCGCCGGGGTCGATTTCGGTCCTTTGCCATGCTTTTTCGCTGCCGGGTTGATTTTGTAAGGGGCACGATACTCCTTTCGCCACACCTCCTTACCGGAATCCAACCGAATACAACGGACGACCTCATTCAGTCCTTCTCGGGTGTGAATATAAAGTCTTTCGTCCCCGACGACCGGTCCGGAATGACCGAGCCCGACCACGCGTTCCCACCTGCGAGAAAGTCGGTCCGGCCACGTCTCCAACGAGGAAAACGCAACAGCGG
>JAHEOI010000174.1 GCA_018610125.1 Verrucomicrobiota bacterium | reverse complement strand
TTCAGGCCACGGCGCGCCTCTCGCCGGCCATTGTTTTTCAGGCCAATGCCGAGGGGGAAGTCGCGTACATTAATGAGCGCTGGCAGCAGTTGACCGGGTTTCGCTCCGAAGAGTCCCTTCGTGACGGATGGCTCCAGGCAGTCCATCCCGAGGATCGAGAAAGGGTCAAAACCGAGTGGAACCGCGCTGTGCAGGACGGAGTGCCTTGGAAAGCTGAATTCCGGCTGAAAACACGGGATGGGCGCACGCTTTCTCTCCTCGCCGAAACGGCCGTGGAACAAGCAGAAAGTGGGGAATTGAAGGGATATGTCGGCAGCTTGACCGACATTTCGGAAATCAAGCGCGCGGGACGCCTTGCGGTCGAAAACGCCTTTCTCAAGGAAGAAGTAATGGAGGCCTCGGCCTTTGGAGGCATTGTCGGAAAAAGTCCGCCGTTGAAAAGGCTGCTGCGACAAATCGAGATGGTGGCCTCGACGCAGGCAACTGTGTTGATCCAGGGGGAATCGGGGACCGGGAAGGAGCTTGTCGCCCGGGAGATCCACGAGCGAAGTCACCGCAGCGAGCGGCAAATGATCCGGGTCAATTGCGCCTCTATCCCACGGGAGCTCTTTGAGAGTGAATTCTTTGGCCATGTCAAAGCGGCCTTCACTGGGGCGATCAAAGACCGGATCGGTCGGTTTGAAGCGGCGGACGGGAGCACGCTTTTTCTGGATGAGGTGGCTGAAATCCCGGCTGAGATGCAAGTCAAGCTCCTTCGAGTGTTGCAGGAAGGCCAGTACGAGCGACTGGGCGAAGATCGAACCCGCCAAGTGGATGTTCGGCTTATTGCGGCAACCAACCGGGATCTTAAAGCCGAGGTCGAAGCGGGTCGGTTTCGCGAGGATTTGTACTACCGGCTTAATGTCTACCCGGTCACGGTGCCTCCATTGCGGGAGCGCAAAGACGACATACCTCTCTTGGCGCGAAATTTTCTCGCCACTGCGAGCCGAAAAATCAACAGCTCGAGCGTGCCGGAGCTCACAAGAGAGGACCTCAAGCAATTGGAGAACTATCCATGGCCGGGTAACATCCGGGAGCTCCAAAATGTCATTGAGCGTGCGGTTATCACTGCCCGAGAGAATGAGCTGAGCTTCGACCTGCCCACTCCGTCCGAGTCGCCTCCTTCGAACCCGTCTCATCCAAAGACGGCGGCGGCGGAAAGTGCCGAGGTCCTTACCGAGGCGGAGATGCGGCAACGAGAGCGAGACAACCTGGTTGCCGCTTTAAAGAAGGCCAATGGGAAGATTTACGGTCGTGGTGGGGCTGCCGAGCTGCTGGGTCTTAAACCGACAACGCTTTCCTCCCGAATGCACAAATTGGGACTGGAGCGCCCAAAAGCCTAACGCCTCCCGAGAGAACCGCGTAAGGGATCGCCAGGCCAGGTGAGCGCGTTAGTTCTGCTCTTGGTGCTCCAAAGTGAAATCGATCTTGGCGGTGTCCGAGTCGCTCTGCAAGGTCACCTTCTTTTGGACCTTGCCCAGCTTCCGATGATGGGCTTCGACGACATAATCGCCGGCGGGGAGCTCCTCAAATTCAAACTTCCCGTCCGGCTTTGTCACCGAGTGGAACGGGTGCGGGACTACATTGACATAGGAGTGCATCCATGGATGGATGTCGCACTTGAAGTGGAGGAAGCGCTTCGGCTCATCAAAGCTAAACTTGAACGGGTCGGCGCCTTGCAACTGGACCTTGTTGAATTCAAGCTTCGGGGCATGGGCGTTATGTAGCACGGGATCGGATGTCTTGACCAGGAGCTTCTGGCCCGTCTGCATGCTGGAAACATAAGGCTTGTACATGCAACCCTCCTGATCAATGACATTCGGCTTTTGCGGTGGGGAATAATCCTTGTCCGGCACGCCCTCCTTGACGTGAACCAAGACATCCCCCAGTCCTTGATTCCGGCCGACAACATAAAAATCGACCACAGGCTTCTCCTCCGAATCCGCGTGAAGCTTCTTGCATTGAGGGCCAAATGGAATCTCGATCGGTGCCGGTTCCTGACCCTTAAAGCTCACTTTGCCAGTTATCTTGCCCGCCACAGCCTGGCCTCCAGTCAGAACCGCCATGGCGCTTACCAACGCAATCATTTTCCATTTCATAACGTATCCTTTGATTTTTTAACCGCTATTCACCCAGATAAGTCAGGGATTAATCAACCCTTAAAGAGAAAAGCTTCAAATCTTACTTCGAAGAGGCGTTTGGAACGAGGTTTATTCCAACTGAAGATTATTTTCTAAGCATGGTTCTTGAGCCAATCGACAGCCTGTTGGAGGCAGGTCTCGGTGGCTCTCTGCTTACGGCTCTCTCCAAATATGGCCCCGTAAAAGGCATTGCAAAATCGGCTTTTGGCGGACTCACGATTCGCCCTGTGGTGGCTGGTGGTCCTACGGGTTGTGATGCCCGTCTCGGTGCCGAGCGACCCAAGCCCGTTTAACCTCCGGCCGCAAAAAGCGGGATTAACGCAAATGTTCGGGGCGGTCACCGAGACGGAGTCGTTGTCTAATCCGTTCTTTTGCCGAGTCGGAAAGTTGTCCGGGGATGGTGTCCTCTTGTGGTAATCCGTAATGGCGGGCTGCCCGGTTGAGGAGCCGGAGCTGCGCCTTGTACCGACGACACAGATGACACATCATCAGGTGGGCTCCCAGCGCAACGCGTCGAGTGAATGGCAATCGCTTTTCGCATGCTTCTGAGAGCAGCTCGGTGGCCTTTCTGCAAGAGAGCGTCGATTGGTTAAGCCAGCACATCATCGAAGTCTTGAATCCTCCTGTAGCCAATGTTTCTGGGGTGAATTCAAATCGAAAGCATCCTCATGTCGTACAGAAGCACGGTTTGATTCGCCAAGCCACAGCAATATCCTGAGTGCAGGTGAAACAGTGGGCAAAAACGGCGTAGCGGAGAGGTTGGGAGGAGCTCATTGAGGCGCGCACCCAGCCGTTGACCCTGGCGATTGACGGAAGCTGATATTTTTGGGCTCATCCCTTTTCTATAACGAATCTTTCTCGAAAGACATGAGGATTCGGGAACCGGACGCCAAGGAGGCAGGGGATGGGGCATCCCCCTGAAAAAACGTCCCGTTACCCGAATCCAAATCGATCAAAGATTCCCGGTTGTCGGTTTTCCAATAACTAGAATCCGCGGGGTCGTCCGCTATTCCTGAAATCGGAGTCGATAAAATCGTTTTTAGGCGGCAGTCTTGACTTTCGTCGATATCGCAGGAAAGGAGAATCGGTTTTGAATCTTGGTAGCGATAGCAAAACGGCAGAGCACAGACGTCTTAAGGAGCTACATTCCGGCGAAGCAGCCTGGCATGCGTGGGGCCCATACGTTTCGGAACGGCAATGGGGGACCGTGCGGAAAGACTACAGCCCCGACGGAAAAGCATGGCATTTTATCACGCATGACAAGGCTCGCAGCAAGGCGTATCGCTGGGGAGAAGACGGCTTGGCGGGGCTTTCCGACGAGGGCCAATACCTGGCACTTACCGTGGCACTCTGGAATGGGCACGACTCCATCCTCAAGGAACGGCTATTTGGCCTCTCGGGGCCTGAAGGCAATCACGGCGAGGACGTCAAAGAGCTCTACCACTACCTCGACGCGACCCCGACCCACAGCTAGCTTAAAATGCTATATCGCTATCCCCAGGTTGCCTTTCCATATGAACAGCTTGTGACCGAGAATCGGGCACGCAGCTTCGAAGAGAACGAATTCGAGCTCATGGATACCGGGGTCTTTGACGACAGTGCCTACTTCGATCTCTTTGTGGAAGTGGCCAAGGCGGATCCTGAAACCCTTTATCTGAGGATCGAAGCCATCAACCGTGCTACTCAATCAGCGCCGCTTCACCTGCTTCCTTTGGTGACGTTCCGCAACACCTGGAGCTGGGGAATGACAGACAAGCCGGAGCTCCATGCCCTCGATCACCAAACCATTGAGGCGCGCCATCCGGTTTTAGGGTGCTACTACTGGACGGCGGAGGAGCCGCAAAGACTCTTGTTTACAGAGAACGAGAGCAACACGCAGCGCCTCTTCGGTGACGGGTCTCTGCCCCAAGGCCGGAAAGATGCCTTTAACCGATATCTTGTAGAAGGCGACCGAGAGGCGGTTCACGCCGAAAGCAAGGGGACGCGAGCTGCAGCGCATTATCATCACGAAGTTCCGCCCGGCGGTGCCGTCCGGTTTCATCTCCGCTTGGGAAAGGAGCCGCCTGGAAAAGCCCCTTTTTCCGACACCTCAATCCTCACGAAACGCCGGGAAGAGGCCGATCGGTTCTATGGGGTTGTCCAGGAAGGCATCTCCGACGAAGACGATCGGCTTGTACAGCGAATGGCCTTTGCCGGGCTAGTTTGGAGCAAACAGCTTTATTACTACGATGTGGAGCGGTGGCTGGAGGGCGACCCGGGGCAACCGCCTCCTCCCAAGCAACGGTGGCGGGGCCGAAACAGTGAGTGCACCCACCTCTGCAATTTTGAGGTGATTTCCATGCCCGACAAATGGGAATATCCGTGGTATGCCAGTTGGGACCTCGCCTTTCACTGTCTACCCTTTGCCTTGATCGATCCGGAATTCGCCAAACAGCAGCTCCTTTTGCTCACGCGGGAATGGTACATGCATCCGAACGGCCGGATGCCCGCCTACGAGTGGAATTTCAGCGATGTCAACCCACCCGTGCATGCGTGGGCTGCCTGGCGTGTCTTCCAAATCGACCGCAAGCAGCGGGGCGATGCGGGCGATATTGCCTTTCTCGAACGCGTGTTTCACAAACTAATGCTCAACTTCACCTGGTGGGTCAATCGCAAGGACGCCGACCAGCGCAGTCTCTTTCAAGGCGGATTCCTGGGACTGGATAACATCGGGGTTTTTGACCGAAACGCTCCGTTGCCGACGGGGGGCCACCTTGAGCAAGCCGACGGGACCAGTTGGATGGCCATGTATAGTCTCAATCTGATGCGGATCGCCATGGAGCTGGCTCTTCATAACTCCGCCTACGAAGAGATCGCCACGAAATTTTTCGATCACTTCCTTCAAATTGCTCAGGCCATGGCGAGCTTTTGCAACTCCGGATTTGGCTTATGGGACGAAGAAGATGAATTCTATTACGACACGATCCATTTGCCGAGTGGGCATCATCAGCGCATGAAGCTTCGCTCCATGGTCGGCCTCATCCCGTTATTTGCGGTCGAAACCCTGGAGCCCGAGACGCTCGAACGGCTGCCGGCCTTCAAGCGCCGGCTACAGTGGACGATGGAGAACCGGCCGGATTTAAAGGCCTTGGTCTCGCACTGGGAGGTCGAAGGCCTCGGCCATCGGCGGCTTTTATCACTCTTGCGAGGTCATCGAATGAAGCGGCTCCTCTTCCGGATGCTAGCCCAACTTCCGCACGAAAAAAATTTTAACCAGATTCTCTTGAGGGATGACCAGGCTCAAATGCCCAATCTTGGGCCATTTTTCCGGGATTTTTCGGCCTGAAAAAGGGGGCAGAGCCGCATTCAGGGCCGAGATAGTCACG